>JANMJZ010000246.1:0-6242 GCA_031371635.1 Sphingomonadales bacterium
GGCAGAAACCGAATGCGGCATCCTGACCACGATCATCAATCGCTTTCAGGCCGAGAACCCCGACATCCGCGTCCGGATCAACGTCGTTGCGTGGCCCGGTTATCCCCAATTGTCGGCGCAGATCGCTGCGGGCGATCCACCGGACCTCGTGACCATGCACCAGTCGGTCATCGCCGACTATTCTGGGCGCGGCCTGCTGGAACCGATGGACGGGGTGCTGGCGCAGGCTGGAATCAAGCGCAACGACCTGACGGAGGCGGGGCTGCGCGGCACGGTCAAGGGCGGCAAGCTCTATGGCCTGCCCTGGGATACGATCGGCGGCCTGTTCCACATCAACACAGCACTGATGGCAAAGGCCGGGCTGATGGCGAACGGGCGGCCGGTCCTGCCGCATTCGCCCGCCGAGCTGATCGAACAGGCGCGCCGCTTCCAGAAAGCGACGGGCAAGCCTTACCTGATTCAGGCGCAGGTCAACGATCCCGCGACGCACGTCCGCAACCTGTACACCTATCTCATGGCGCAGGAAGCCGTGATCTTCCCCGATTCCCGGCACATCCGTCTCGACACACCCCGGGCGCGTGAGATCGTGACGCTGCTCCGCGCCATCAATGCGCAGGGACTGACGACCCGGAACCAGGATTTTTCGGCCGCTACCCAGGCATTTACCAATGGTCAGGGCGGAATCTTTCCGGTGGGAACGTGGATGATCGGCCCCTATGACGAAGCCGCGGCGACACCGGGCAGCCCGCTGTCCGGTCACTATGCCGTGCTGCCCTATCCCCGCCTGTGGGGCCATGATGCGGCGTTTGTCGACGGTCATGCCTGGGTCGTCCCTCGCCACGATCGCCCGCCTGCCGAGGTCGCGGCGATTGCCCGATTCCTCCGCTTCATCGCCAGGTATAATTTCGATTGGACTCGCACCGGACATCTTCCGGCGTTCAGGGCGGTGCTCGACCGGCCCGTTTTCAAGGCGCTGCCCCACCGTGCCGTCATCGCCGCGATGGCGGCGACTGGCCGGCAGCTTCCCGATTATGTGCAGCGGCAGTCGGCGATCCAGGGATTGATCGCCGAGGAACTGGAAGCTGCGATCATGGGGCTTAAACCGGTCGATCAGGCGCTCAAGGATGCCGAGCGCCGCGTGAACGAGCTGCTCGCAGAAATGCTTTAGGAAGCCTGCTCGGCGACCGCGATCAGCGCGAGCACGTCGTCTATCAGCACCTTCATCGAGGCATAGGCCTTGGTCCCGTCGCCCGCGACGATGGCGTCGAGCACGTCGCGGTGATGCGGCAGACTGGCCGTCAGCCCCTGATAGCGGTTGGTGAAGCGGATCGACGTGCGCAGCGCCGTTTCGACGAGGTCGCAGAACTGCAGGTAGAACGGATTGGCCGTCGCGCGCAGGATGGCGATGTGGAAGGCGATGTCCGCCTCCAGCGTGTCGTCGTCACCGACCTCGGCCGCCTCCATCCGCGCAAAGCCCCGTTGGATCCCCACGATTGCCTCGGGTGATGCGGTACGCGCGGCCAGTGCCGCGGCCGCAGGCTCGATACCGATCCGCAACTCGTTGAAATGACGCAGGAGCTGCAGCGAAAACTTGCGCTCGAGCAGCCAGCGCAGCACGTCGGCATCGAACAGGTTCCACAGGTCCGTCGGCTGGACAGTCGTGCCCTTGCGCGGCCGCGCGGTCAGTAATCCCTTGGCGGTCAGCATCTTCACGGCCTCGCGCGTGACCGATCGGCTTACTTCATAATGCTGGGCGAGATCGGCTTCCGTTGGAAAGGCGGTCTCTTCGTAGCGGCCAGTAACGATGGCCCGGCCTAGTAGCTCGAGCAGGCCGTAGGTCAGGTTGCGCCCGCCACCGCCTGCGCCATGAAGACCCGACACTTCGCTTGCCAAATCCAGTCCCTCCCGCGCTCCGAAAACACACCGGAACCAATCCCCGCTTCGGGCCTTACTCCCCCGTCAGCCTCGCACAAGGGTTGCGTCCCACTGAACCAAGCTTGAACATATAAGATAAATCGGATAAATAGCTATCAGAACTGCAAGAGCAGTCTTCGAATGGGAGGATTTTCATGCGCTCGGGACTTTTGAACCGTTGCTCTGTCGCTGCATTGGCGCTCACCCTGTCGAGCCCGGCATGGTCGCAGGCGACTGCGGCCCCCGCGGGTGCTGCCGACAACACCGATACCGAGATCGTCGTGACGGGCATCCGCGAATCTCTCGCGTCTAGCCGCAACCTCAAACGCAATTCGGTGCAGGTGATCGACACAGTCGTTGCCGAAGACATCGGCAAGCTGCCCGACATCGCCGTGTCGGACACCGCCGCGCGCCTTCCAGGTGTTCAAGTCGTTCGCCTTGGGGGCGAAGCTTCACAGGTCCTCGTCCGCGGCCTCGACGAGCGCTATTTCAACACCGTCTACAACGGCCGCGAGATTTTCACCGCCGAACGCCGCCAGGTCGCGCTGCAGGATTTCCCGTCGGCAGGCATCGCCGCCCTCGAAGTCTACAAGACCTCGACCGCGAACCTCGTCGAGCCCGGCCTTGCCGGCCTCGTCAACGTGCGCTCACGCCGCCCCTTCGATTTCGAGTCTGCACAGATTTCGGGAACGGCCTGGGGCCTCTACACCAAGCAGGGCGGCAAGCTCACACCCAACGGCAATATCCTCGTCACCGACCGCTGGGATACCGGCATCGGCGAGGTCGGCCTGCTGCTCAACGCCTCCTATACCGAGATGCAGTATCTCGATTCAGAACCGTCAAACACCGACTTCATCGCCAATCCCACGATCAACGGCCGCGAGACGCGCTTTCCCGATATCCAGCGCCTGTTCTACCGCTCGGGCAATCGCGTACGCCCCTCGGTCAACGGCTCGCTACAATGGCGACCTAGCCCCGGCCTCGAATTCTACGCCGAGGCGCTGTGGCAGGGCTTTCGCAACAAGATCGACGACCGGCTGCTCGAAGTGCCGCTCTACGGTGCGACCTACAGCAACCTCGTCTATCGGGGCAGCTCTAACCAGTTGAGCAGCGGAACGGCCACCAACCCCGGCAATCGCATCTTCAGCTTTCAGGGCGCGACGTTCAACAAGACCGACACCTATCAGTATGCGGTCGGCGGCAGTTACGAGAGTGGCCCGTTCAAGGTCACCGCAGACGTCGCCCGCACGACCAGCACGTTCAAGGGTTCGACCGAGTCGCTCGATCGCGTCTTCAACGGCGGCTACACGGCCGACTTCAACCTGGAAGTTCCCCAGTTCGCGTTGAGCAACATCGTGCTTAACGATCCCGCCAACACGACATTCCAGGGATTGTACGAACAGGATCAGACGTCGTCGGGCAAGGACTGGCAGGCACGCCTCGACGCGACCTACAGCTTCGACAATTCCTTCCTGAAGAATTTTCAGGTCGGCGTCCGCTACACCGACCGGTCGGCGCTGCGGCAGTTCAGCGATCGCTATAACTTCATCCTTGGTCAGAACATCTCGGGCGCGTCGCTGCCGGTCACTTATGCCCAGATCAACCCCGGGTTCCGGGGAACGGCGATCCAGCCGACGCGTAGCTTCTTTGCGCCTACCTATCAAAGCATTCGGGCCAATATCGCGGCACTGCGGACGATCGCCGGCTACGGCACCACGCCCATCGTCGGCGCGACCCAATATACCGCGAGCGAAGAGACCATGGCCGGGTACGCCCAGGCCAACTTCGGCATCGGCGACAGGATCGAGGGCACTGTCGGGATCCGCGCCAGCAAGGCGAAGACGCGTGTAGTCGGTACGGCGACCGGGTTGCTGCCGGGCAACGGCGGCGACGACTTGGAATTCCTGCTCAACGCCAGCGTGCGCTGGCGGATCGTGCCTGCCCTCCAGCTGCGTCTGTCGGCCACGCAAACGATCACGCGGCCCGTGTTCGAACAGCTCAACCCGGCAACCAGCCTTGGGCCGCCCCCGGGTGTCATCGTGCCGAACCCGACCGATCCCTATGTCAACGCCCGACGGGGCAACAGCGGCAATCCGTTCCTGCAGCCGCTGCGGTCGAACAATTACGACGCCAGCCTGGAATATTATTTCTCGCCCACGGGCTTTGCCTCGATCGCGGTATTCAGGCGCGACCTCACCGGTTTCATCCAGAATGCCGATTTCCGTTTCATCGACCCAACGCTCGGGCCGCTGATCATCAGCGCGCCGGTGAACTCCGGGCGTGGTCGGGTCGACGGGCTGGAGGCGCAGATCCAGACCTTCTTCGACTTCGACGGCATTCCGAACTTTGCCCGCGGCTTCGGCATTCAGGCAAACTACACGCTGCTCGATGCGAAGACGGGTTTCCCCAATGCGAACGGGACGTTCACGCTCGACCGCATCACCGGCACGTCGAAATGGTCGTACAACCTCGTCGGCCTCTATGAGCGCGGACCTCTCTCGGCCCGCCTCACCTATAACAAGCGCGGCCCGACGCTTGAATCGCGCCAGGACCGCGGCAACGATCTCTACCTCGAAACGGCCAACTTCCCGGCGCGCATCGACCTGTCGATGAACCTGAATTTCCGCGACAACGCTGCGCTGTTCTTCGACTGGACAAACATCACGGGCAAGCCGTTCCGGCAGGACTTCAGTTCCGCCCGCGACGGCGCGGCACGGGCCGACTATGTCCGCTTCCTGCGGTACGAGGAAACGACCTTCTCGGTCGGCCTTCGCTTCCGCATCGGCGGCAGCAAATAGGCCTTACCGGCGCAGGCTGTTCGCCAGCACCGGTGTATCGCCCCGCCACAGCAGCGGGGCGATATACATGTAGCGCCCGTCTCGCGCCGACTGGCACTGGGGCGTCGCTGCCCAGGCGTGAAAGACCAGGAAGGGTCGCCCGCCTGCCTCGAAGACGGTCTGGTGACCCGGACCGCTCAGGCAGCCGGCGCTCGGCGTGTAGTAGCTGTACAGGATCGGGTTTTCTTTTGCCTTGATGCACGGGCCGGTTGCGCTCGCACACCGGGCATAGCCCATTCCATAGTTGGACAGGCGTTGGTCCTTCTCCCAGCCGAAATGATTGGCAGAAAAGAATAATGTGTAGCCGCCGGCCGGGTTGCGGACCATCGTCGGCGATTCGACGACGCGCCATTCCCAGTGCTGGTCGTTCGTCAGCAAGGCGCGCGGTTCCCCCTCCAGATGCATCCCGTCGGACGACAGCTTCTGCACGAAAAGGCGCGACGGTCGCAGGAACCGCGGGTTGTTGCCGTCGCTCTTGAAGTAAAGATAACGCTGCCCGTCGGTGTCCGTGAAGGCGCTGGGGTCGATCGACCCGCCCTCGTCGCGCTGGCAGGCCAGAGGACCCGCGTCATCGGCGTTGAACGGTCCGCGCGGATCGGCGCTGCGGGCGACACCCACGCACTGCAGGTCGCTCCGCCACTCCCGCGCCGTAAAGTACAGCACATAGCCGCTGCCGATGCGCACTACTTCGGGCGCCCAGGTGAAGCCCGGCTTCGCCCAGGCCGGCAGGCGCGGCATCGCGTCATGCAGCTTGCCATCGGCACCGGTCAGCAACTGCCAGTCGACCAGATTGGTCGAGCTTGCCATCTGGACATTGGCGCGGAACCCGCTCGGGTTTGTCGCATAGGCCAGATACCCCGCGCCATCCGGCAGGACGAAGGGGTCGGGAAAGTCCGTACTGAAAACCGGAACAAGAGGCTTGACCGGAGGTGTCTTGGCAGGCGCTGCGACAGCGACTGCCGCAAGCAACGAAATCAGAGTCTTGCGCACAAACTCTCCTTGTCCGCCGCCTTATTATCATATTTATTAATCGGCGAAAGTGAGGTGCAATGTCGCGCTTGTATCTGACCTTAATAACGGGGGCGCTTGCCATGACGGCGTTACCGGGAACCGGTGCGGCTGTCGGTCCGCGCCTTGCCATCGACAGCGATTTTCCCGACCCTGCGGTGCTGCGCGTACCGTCGGGCTGGTACTACGTCTACGCAACGCAAGGTGAGCATGCGGGCCGGATGAACAACATTCAGGCCGTGCGGTCACGCGACCTGAAGTCGTGGGAGCGGCTTCCCGACGCGCTCCCCATCAAACCGCGCTGGGCATCTCGCACACAGGATTTCTGGGCGCCGCACGTCAGCGCCCATGACGGCAGATTTTACCTTTATTACTCGGCAAAACCCAATACGGCGCTCACCGACAAGACACAGGGGCTTTGCCTCGCCGTGGCGACGGCGAGCCGCCCGGAAGGCCCCTTCACAGACATCGGCCGCCCGCTCC
>JANMJZ010000267.1:0-11316 GCA_031371635.1 Sphingomonadales bacterium
GATGTCTTGCGCGCCGAACGCATGAACCGCGACGTGGGCATCTGGTCGCGAGGCATCGACCGTACGGTATTCCACCCCGGTGCCCGCAGCCTGGAATGGCGACGGTCGATCGGCATCGCCGACGATGACTTCGTCATCGCCTTCTTTGGCAGGATTGTGCTCGAAAAAGGGATCGACGTGTTCGGCGACGTCATCGTCGAACTCAAGCGACGCGGCGTCGCGCACAAGGTGCTCGTCATCGGCGACGGCCCGGCCCGCGACACGTTCGCGGCCCAGGTGCCGGAAGCGATATTCGCAGGACATCAGGCGGGAAATGATCTCGGTCGCGCCATCGCCTCGGCCGATATCCTGCTGCAGCCGAGCGTCACCGAAACTTTCGGCAATGTGACTTCGGAGGCCATGGCCTGCGCCCTGCCCGTCGTTGGCGCGGATGCCACCGGCACGTCGAGCCTGGTCAGAAACGGCGTGACGGGAGCGCTGGTGCCGCCGCGCGACATCGGGGCCTACGCGGACGCCATCGCACACTATGCGACTGACCGGGCCGCTGCCCGGGCAGCAGGGGCCGCTGGCGAGAAAGTCGCCGATGGCTATACCTGGGACGCGGTGAACGACACGTTGGCAGCCAAGTACCTCGAAATCATCGAGCGACGGCGCGTCCGCTAGGCGTCCACCCACTCGAAGGTGAGCGGCGCCTCGCGGAACGCGAACCGGTCGAGGTGACGCGCGAGCGCACCCTTCAGCCCGTCCCGCTGGCCCTCGACACTGGCGTCGATCCGGCACTCGAGCGCATCGGGATGGACGATCATCGTCACCAGCGCATCCGCTGCCCAGTCTGCCCCGCGAGCGTCGCGGGGGAACGTAACCGTCCCCCGCTCCGCCGTGAACTCGACCGCCAGATTATGGGCCCAGTGCTTGCACAGCTGCTGCAGGTACCGGCTGCCATTGGCCGTCGGAACGTGAGCCGATGCCGATGCCGTCATCAGAGGCGCTCCACCTTTTGCGCGACCTCGTCGAGCAGTGCCGCGATGTCGTGCAGGGTCGCCGGTGTCACACCCTCTGCCGTGACGCGGTTGGCCAGCACAGCACGCAGGTTACCCATGGCCCGGCTCACCGGACCTGTGTCGGTCTTGGCGCGTTGCGTGCCGAGTTCGGCCAGCCGGTCCATCAGCGCCTGTACTTCGCTCGCCTTGTCGGCAAGCTCGGCCCGGCCCTCGTCGGTGACCGCGAATTGCTTGCGGCTTCCCTCTGCGGTTGCATCGATCAGCCCCATGTCGTCGAGCAGCGTCAGCGTCGGATAAATGACGCCCGGGCTCGGCGCATAAGCGCCGCCGGTACGGTCCTCGATCTCGCGGATCAGGTCATAGCCGTGGCGCGGCGCTTCCTCGATCAGCTTGAGCAGGACGAGACGGAGTTCCCCGCCATCGAACATCCTGCCCCGCCGTCCGCTGCCATCGCCGCGACCACCGCCCCGCAGGCCCCGGCCGTGCCCCATCATGAAGCCGCCCCCACGGCCTGCCGGTCCCCAGACCGCCATATATCCGCGGGGGCCACAGCCGCCGCGCTTTCCATGCATATGAAACATATCAAATCCCTTCGTTATCATATGGCCTATCTAAGATATATCTTGATCCTGTCAAGAGCAGTCCACTCAATCATGTGACTTTTGCCGGCTCCTTGCGTAGAATCCGGTGATGACGGACCTGTTCGCGGCCCCGGCCCCGCCGCCGCCCCTTGCCGATCGACTACGCCCCGGCACCCTTGCGGAGGTCGTCGGACAGTCGCACCTGACCGGTCCCGAGGGCGCGATCGGACGCATGGTGACGGCGGGAAAGCTGTCGTCGATGATCCTCTGGGGTCCACCCGGGACGGGCAAGACGACGATCGCCAGACTGCTCGCCGATGCCGTCGGCCTGCGTTTCGAGAGTATCAGCGCGGTTTTCTCCGGCGTCGCCGATCTCAAGCGCGTCTTTGCCGCGGCCAGGGACGCCGCGACGCTCGGGCAGCGCACATTGTTATTCGTCGACGAAATCCACCGCTTCAATCGGGCGCAGCAGGATGGATTTCTGCCGTTTGTCGAGGACGGCACGATCACGCTGGTCGGGGCGACGACCGAAAACCCCAGCTTCGAACTGAATGCCGCCCTGCTCAGCCGCGCGCAGGTGCTCGTCCTGCACCGACTGGATGCCGAAGCGCTCGGCGAGTTGCTCACGCGCGCCGAGGCTGCCGAAGATCGCGCCCTTCCCCTTACCGCCGACGCACGCGAGGCGCTGATCGCCAGCGCCGATGGTGACGGCCGTTTCCTGCTCAATCAGGCGGAAACCCTGTTCTCGGTCCAGATTGCCGAGCCGCTCGACCCGCAGGCGCTCGCAGCCCTGCTCCACCGCCGGATGCCTGTCTACGACAAGGATCGGGAGGGCCATTACAACCTGATCAGCGCTCTCCACAAAAGCTTGCGCGGCTCCGACCCGCAGGCCGCGCTTTACTGGCTGGCGCGGATGCTGGTCGCAGGAGAGGAGCCGCTCTACGTCCTGCGCCGCCTCGTCCGCTTCGCGAGCGAGGACATCGGCCTCGCCGACCCGCAGGCGCTCGTCCAGTGCCTCGCCGCCAAGGACGCCTATGACTTTCTCGGATCGCCCGAAGGCGAACTCGCGATCGTGCAGGCCTGCCTCTACCTGGCGACCGCACCCAAATCGAATGCCGCGTACAAGGCACAGAAATCGGCCTGGAAATCGGCACGTGACACAGGATCGCTGATGCCGCCGATGAACATCGTCAACGCACCTACCAAGCTCATGAAAAACCTCGGTTATGGCAAGGACTATGCCTATGACCATGACGCGGCAGAGGGTTTTTCCGGCTCGAATTACTGGCCCGACGAGATGAGCCCGGCGACATTCTACATGCCGGTGGAACGTGGCTTCGAGGCGAAAATCGCCGAACGTATCGCCCATTGGGACAAACTGCGCGCCGAGCGTGGCTAGGTTCGACCATTTCGTGGCCATCGACTGGTCGGGCGCCGTCGGACCTCGGCAGCCCGGCATTGCCGTGGCGATGTGTGGACGGGGCGACGACGCGCCGGTACTCGTGCGGCCCGGGCATATTTGGTCGCGCATCGACGTCCTCGACTGGCTGCTCGACGATCTCCCGCCCGAAACGCTGGTCGGGCTCGATCTCAGCACATCCTTTGCCTTCGCCGATTGCGGCGCGTTCTTTCCCGGCTGGGACGAGAGCCCTGCCGACGCGCGCGCGCTCTGGGCACTGGTCGAGCGCATCTGTGCAGCCGACCCCAATCTGGCAGCGAGCAGTTTCGTCGACCACGTCGAAGCGAGCCGCCATTTTCGTCGCCACGGCGACCGCACCGGCGACCTTTTCCCGCCTGGCCGCGGGCGGTTGCGGGTGACCGAGCACGCTCAGCGCGATCAGGGGCTGAGTCCCTACAGCAATTTCAACCTCGTCGGCGCAGCGCAGGTCGGCAAATCCAGCCTGACCGGCATGCGGATCCTGCACCAGCTGAATGGCCGTCTGACATTATGGCCTGTCGATCCGATCGGGGATACAGGCTCGGTCGTCGTCGAAATCTACACCACGCTGGCCGCGCGTGCTGCTGGCGTCGCAAAGGGCCGCAGCAAGGTACGCGATGCCGTTGCACTTGATGCGGCACTGGCAAACCTCGGCAGTCGGGCGCACGTCGCCCTGCCTCACTACAGCGATCACGCGACGGACGCCGTGATCGCGGCGGCATGGCTTCGCACGGTCGCGGACGACACTTCCATATGGTCTCCGCCTGCCCTCGATGCGGTCCGCGAAACCGAAGGCTGGACGTTCGGCATCCTGTGACGTTAAGGGGATGCCCGCGCCGGCTTAGCTCAGATGGTAGAGCACCTGATTTGTAATCAGGGGGCCGCGGGTTCGATCCCTGCAGCCGGCACCACTCCAATTCCGATTTTAAGAAGTCCGAGCCAGTGGCTCCGCACAGCCTTGCAACCTGCAAGCTGTTTGCCGTGGTTTGTCACGTTTTGGGACATCCCCGTGTTCGACTCGGCATGTTTTACCAGCTAAAGATATTAACGTTGAGTTAATTGCCGAGTCGCCGGCATGGGAACTACGATTCCCTTCAACGTCTCGAAAAATCGGCACGAACAGTCATCCGACTCAGAGGAGCGATAAATGTCAGTAGATTTGAGTTTCCGTCCGGGCTCAGCCTTGGCCGCAAAAGCAGCTTTCGCGCTCTGTGCGCTAGCGCTCACCGCACCAGCGTTGGCAGGCCCTGTCGTTTCGGGTTTCAACAGCACGTCTCTGCCCGCGAATGACGATGGTTCGACCGGCCTTGTCGTCCTGCCTTTCAGCATCAACTTTTTCGGCACGACCTACGGCGACACCTTCGTCAACAACAACGGAAACATCACATTTACGTCCGCGCTATCTACGTTCACGCCATCGGCCCTGAACGGCCCGACGGCACGGCCGATCATCGCGCCGTTTTTCGCGGACGTTGACACGCGCGGAGCGGGTTCGGGCCTGACGAGCTATGGCACGGGCATTTTCGACAGCAAGCAGGCCTTCGGCGTCACATGGCCCGGGGTTGGCTATTTCAGCGGCCAGACGAACAAGCTGAACACGTTCCAGCTCCTGCTCGTCAACCGCGGGGATACCGGCCTCGGCAATTTCGACATCTATTTCAACTACGACCAGATTCAGTGGGAAACGGGCGGCGCGAGCGGTGGCACAAACGGGCTGGGCGGCACCTCGGCTGCAGCCGGATATAGCGCGGGCTCGGGAGCTGTAGGGACGTTTGCCCAGCTTCAGGGATCGCTCGTCAACGGCGCCCTTCTTGACGGCGGCCCCAATTCCCTGACGGCCAACAGCAACGTCGGCGTTGCTGGTCGCTATCTCTTCACGGTTCGCGGCGGTCAAGTTACGGCGCCGCCGGTAAATGGCGTTCCGGAACCTGCAAGCTGGGCGATGATGATCGGTGGCATCGGCATGGTCGGTGGATCGATGCGCTATCGTCGTCGCAAGACCACCGTAACCTTCGCCTGATCGATCGATAGCGTCGGCAGTCTGGCCCTCCGGAGCGATCCGGAGGGCCATTTTGTTTGGCTGGCCTGGATGCGCCGTTCGGATGCAAATTCCCCGCCGGTTGCAGCTACAGTCAAGCAGCCCTGCACGCGCCATAATCGCCGACCGATGTTTAATGCGGGGCGCCAGCAGCGATCCACCAGGCCAGCGCTGCACTGCCCGCGGTCCCGGCTGCGACCCGCCATAGCGGGGCAAGGAAGGGCTGGGTTGCACCAGCCGCCAGTTCCTTCGATCCGGTAATCATCGGCTGGACCAGATTGTCGCGCTTGACAATTGCGTAGAACAAAATCGCGGCAATGTGCAGCGCAATGAAGCCGAGCAAGACGTTGAACAACAGGTGATGCCACCCGCGCGCCGCGTCGGCCGTATCATAGGACACCAGATAGCTCAGCGGCCCGAATTCGATTCCGTCGACATCTTGCGCGAACAGCCCGACCCCGACCTGGACGGCAAGCAACAAAAGCAGCATTGCCGCGCTCCACCCGCCCAGCGGGTTATGCCCGACAACGACCGCGCTTTCCTTGCCGAACAGACCCGAAGCATAAGCGACAACCGCGCGCGGGCCTTTCAGAAACGATGTAAAGCGAGCGGTGGAACTGCCTGCAAAGCCCCAGAATATACGGAACACGACCAGCGCAAGCGTCACATAACCTAGCCGCTTGTGCAGCGCCATGTCGCTCGCTTCGGCGGTCCACCACAGCGCGGGCATCAGCAGCACAACCGCCCAATGGACGAACCGGATCGGCGCGTCCCACAGCTTGATCCGGGCCGCTACCTCCCCGCCCGGCATCAGCTGTCCTTGGCGCGGAAACTCTCGTGGCAGCCGCGGCAGGTACCGCCAAGGGTGCCGACCGCTGGCTTGATTTTGCTCAAGTCACCCGTCGCCGCCGCCGCGTCCAGCGCCTTGCTCGCGGTCAGCATCTTAACGGCCGCAATCTTGAAGTCGGGCCACTTCTCCCAGATCACCGGAAGCGCGCCCGTCTTCACACCGGACTCGGGCCCTGAGCCTTTGGGAAACCATTTGAGGACATGCGGTGCGAGGCCGACGACCGTCTTTGCGTTCGTCTGGATCACGGCCACAGAGGGATCGGTCTTCTTCAGCTCGTCGCCAATACCCTTCATAGCCTTGCCGACCTGCTTGTAATTGGCCTGGCGCGACGAAACCTGTTCGGCGGGCGTGGCAGCATAGGCGCAGGTGGCGACGGCAATGGTGCCAGCTACTAGAGTTTGCACAATTCTTGACGATTTCATGCCACTGTCCCCCTTGGTGATCCTCGAACTATAGCCGCTTTTCGGCATTCGCCTAGACCCGGGCGTCGGCTGCAACGCCTGGCTGTGTCGGCCGCGGCCGCGCAATTAGTGTGGCACCGGGTCGCGCCCCGGTGCCACACGTTCTTTATCTGCAGACGACCTGCCCGCGATCGATCGACGACCCGATAGCCGCACCGGCGCCTGCGCCCAGCAACGTGCCGAGAATGCTCGACCCGCCCCGGTCCAGGCTGTTGCCAATCACGCCGCCCAGCGCCGCGCCGATCACCAGTCCGGTCGTCCCGTCCGAACGGCGGCAATAATAACGGTTGTCGTTGCCTCGATAGATCCGGTCGTTCCGCGTCAGGCGGACAGGCCGATAATAGCGGCCATCGCGATAGTAGTTTTCGGCGTAATAGCGCCCCTGCGGACTGGGCCGATTGTAGTCATAGCGGCGATAGTCGCGCCACGCGTCCTTGCGGTCTTGCCTGACATCGCGGCGATAGTCGCGACGCGCATCTTGACGGTCGTCACGACGCTCCTCGCGGGCGTCGCGGTCCTGACGGCCATTGGCCGGCGCCCATGACGGCGGGTCGGCAAGCGCCGGACTTGTGGCAGTGAAAAGCGTAGCCATCGTCAGGCCGGCGAGCAAAATCTTCTTCATGATGATCTCCTTGAACAAGGAGCCGAACAACCGGATGCGCAACGAAGTTGCATGAACCGCAAACTACCTGTGGTTCATGGCCCGGCCATTTCGCGTCTGGCGATTTCGAACAGCCCCGCCGCGCCCATGCCGCCGCCGACGCACATGGTCACCACGACGCGCTTCGCCCCGCGCCGCTTGCCTTCGATCAGGGCGTGCCCCGTCAGCCGCGAACCGCTCATGCCGAAAGGATGTCCGATGGCGATCGCGCCACCGTCGACGTTCAGCTTGTCGTTGTCGATGCCGAGCCGGTCGCGGCAATAGAGTACCTGCACGGCAAAGGCCTCGTTCAGTTCCCACAGGTCGATGTCGTCGACCGTCAGGCCATGTCGCGCGAGCAGCTTTGGCACGGCGAATACCGGCCCGATGCCCATTTCGTCGGGCTCGCAGCCAGCGACCGCAAAACCCCGGAACACGCCCATGGGGGTCAGGCCACGCCGCGCGGCTTCGGTATCGGACATGACGACGCAGGCACTTGCCCCGTCGGAAAGCTGGCTGGCGTTCCCCGCCGTCACCGTCCCGCCTTCGACCACGGTCTTGAGGCCCGCAAGGCTTTCCGCCGTCGTGCCGCCGCGCATCCCCTCGTCACGGTCGAGCGTCACCTGCTCCGCGCCGGTGACGTTGCCCTCCTTGTCGCGCTGCTTGCGCGTGACCGTGATCGGCACGATCTCGTCCGCCAGCCGCCCGGCCTCCCACGCAGCGACGACGCGCTGCTGCGATTGCGCGCCATAGGCGTCCTGCGCCTCGCGGCCGATGCCATAGCGGGTCGCCACATTCTCGGCGGTCGGAATCATCGGCAGCATCAGGTCCGGCCGGTTCGCCTCAACCCAGGGCGAGTAATAATGCTTCAGATTCTTGTTCGGAAGCACCAGCGACACGCAGTCGAGGCCCCCTGCCACATAGACCCCCTCCTCACCCGCACGGATGCGCTGCGCTGCAAGCGCAATCGTCTGGAGCCCCGACGAGCATTTCCGGTCGAGCGTCATGCCCGGTACGGAGACGGGGCACCCCGCCTCGATCGCCGCGACGCGTGCCACGTTGTTGCCGGTCGCCCCTTCGGGATGGGCAGACCCGAGCATCACGTCGTCGATCTCGCCGAGACCGACGCCAGCGCGCGACGCGGCGGCGCGGATGACGTGCGCGGCAAGCGTCGATCCGTTGGTGTCGATCAGCGAGCCGCGATAGGCCTTGCCGATGGGCGTGCGGGCGGTCGAGACAATGACGGCTTCGGGCATGTCAGACTTTCACAATTCCCTTGTCGATCAAGCTGTTGGCACAATCGACAAGCGAGTCCTCTTCGGGGCGGGTTGCCCAGCCAAGCTTGGCCTTGGCGTGGCTGGCATCCATATCGCGGATACGGCCGAGTTCGGAAAGGCCCGAGCGCACCAGGGGGTCGAAAATCGCCGCCAGACGCACCACGAAATCCGGCAGCGTCCGGGTGGGCACCTTTCGCGCCTCGGGTCCAAGCCGCGCCTTCAGCACCTTGGCGATATCGGCAATCATCATCCACTTGCCCGACGCAATGAAGCGTTCACCGGCCAGGCCCGGCTCGGTCAGCACCCGGACATGCAGATCCGCAAGGTCGCGCACGTCGACGACACCGAACCCGATCCGGGGGCAACCCGGGAGCGCGCCCGACAGCATCTTCTGCATCAGTTCGATCGACGTCGATACGTCGGCGTCCATCACCGGGCCCACAACCAGCGAGGGATTGATCGAGACGAATTCCATCGGTCCGCCCTCCGAAGCGATCCAGTCGCGCGCGGCTCGCTCGGCAATGGTTTTCGACTGGGCATAGGGCGAGCAATCGGGATGGGTCGGATCGCTCCAGTCGGCTTCCGTGTAGCGCACCTTCCCCGATGAATGACCATAGGCGATTGCGGCCGCCGAAGAGGTCAGCACAAACCGGGCCACCCCGGCAGCCTTGGCCGCGCGCAGCGCCCGCAGTGCCCCGTCGCGGGCCGGCACGATCAATTCGTCGGCATGTGTCACGGCCTTGGGGGGGAACGGCGAGGCGACATGCGCGACATGGGTGCATCCCGCCATGGCTTCGGCCCATCCGGCATCGGCGCTAAGATCGGCCGCGAAGAAGTGCAGTCGGGCATTGTCGACGCCCAGCCGCGCCCGCACCTCCGCCTCGCGTGACAGGCTGCGCACCGTCGCATGGACTGTCCACCCTTCCGCCACCAGCTGGCGGATCAAGAACCCGGCAATATAGCCGCTGCCACCCGACACCAGGACCGTGCCCGTCATCATTCCCCTCCTATGCGTTTCGATTCGCTACCGATCAGTTTGCGCGGGAGGGGTCGATACGGCAAGTCAGTGGACGTGCGCGTCGTCGATGACCTCCTCGGCGAGCGAGGCATAGCCCTGCCGCACCCGACCGTCGTCGCGCGACACGGTGAGCGTCCCCTTGTTGGCAGGGTCGGGGGCGGTCACCTTGGGCGCCGGCGTGAACGGCCTGATGCCGAACCGCGGGTAGATCTCGGCGGGGTAGTAGAAGACACCGTCCTTGGCGACGAGCGAGATCGACTTGATCGCCTTGATGTCCCTGGTCGGGTCTCCGGGGACAAGGAAGAAGTCGGCCAGTTTGCCGCGGGTGATGCTGCCCAGGCGCTGGTCCGTGCCAAGATACTTCGCCATGTCGCCTGTTGCGCGCGCCAGCACCTGTCCGGGCGTCATGCCAAGTTGCGTCATGATCTCGAGTTCGCGGTGATAGGTGAAGGACCCGCCGGTATCGGTGCCCGGCACGAGGAAAATCCCCTTGGCATTGGCACGCTTCGCAATGTCGAGCAGCCGGGCATAGGCCGCGCGGGCATTCGCATCGCCGCCAAAAGTGTCGGGATTGCTCCACGCCTGCTTCAGGTCGCGCTGCACACCGACCGGCATGTGATCGACATAGTCGACCGACCCTGGCGCGACGGTGCCGTCGCGGTTGAGCAGCAGGTTCTCATGGATGCCGAGTGTCGCATCGAGCGCGATCCCCTTGGCCTTCATCGTATCGAGCGTGGCCTGAACAGGTGCCGAGTCCAGGTCGAGCCCGGGCAGCCGGCCCAGCGCCGTCAGGCGGAACAGCGTACGCGTGTCCTCGCCCGGCTTGATGATCCAGCCGAGCGACAGCTGGTTGATGTGGGTAAGCTCGTCATAGCCCGCCGCGATCATGGCATCGGCACTGGTAAAGGCCGGAACGTGGCCCGCGACACGCAGGCCGAGCCGATGCGCCTCGGCAATCATCGCCGGCACCCATTTGGGATCGATGCTGTTGTAGATCTTGATCTGCCAATAGCCGCGCGACGCATACCAGCGGACGGCCTCGACCGCGCGCGCCTCGCTGTCGACCACGAACCCGTTCGACGAATTGAACGGGGACTTGCCCTCGATAAACCCGCTGCGCACGATGCGCGGACCGGCGACTTCGCCGCCTTCGATCCGCTTGTCGAGCGCATCGAGCACGGTGTTGCTGTTACCCATGTCGCGCACTGTCGTGATACCCGCCAGCAGGTTGAGCAGCGCGCCATCGCCCGACAGATGCGCATGCATTTCGGTCATGCCGGGGATCAGCGTGCCGCCCGCGCCGTCGATGACCGTCTCGCCGGGCGTTACCGGGCTGTCGACGGGCTGGATACCCGCGATGTCGCGGCCGTTGACGACGACCGACATCGGCGCGGAGAGCTTGGCGGTCACGGGATCGAAAATGCGGACGTTGGTGATGCGCACCGGTCCCGGGTAGCGGCGCGCCTTTTCGCGCTGAATCGTCGCCAGCCGCTCGCCCTGCCACTTGGCCGCAAGCTCGCGCAGGCGCGGATTTTCGCCTTCGAAGCCGGCACGCGTGATCCCGCCCCCGGCCGAGGGCAGCGCGATCAGGCGGCTGTCGCCGTCGAGCAGCAGAGTCTCCGGCGTCAGGTCGATCCCCGCCAGTTCATAGCGGGTGACCGGCACCTCGCCCGACGGCCCTTTCAGGACCATCGTGTCGCGTTTGGTCATAGTCAGCGTACCGGCCGGCAGTACGGTCAGCGTGCCACCCGCTTTCAATATGGCGCGCGCATAGACCTGCAGCGCATAGGGACTGGCGCTCTGTGCAATGTAGAGTTTGGCCGGTCCCTTGGCATTGCCCGGCCCCGCTGCGTCACGCCACGTCGACGTCGCCCCGGCGCGCCCGAATTTCTCGTCGATCTTTCCGCCAAATGTCTGTGTGCCGGTAATGGCCCAACTGCTTGGCAATCCAGCTGCATCGAGCGTCAGGAGCTCCACCGCCGTCGGCCCGCGCCCGTTGTCCTTGACGTCAT
>JANMJZ010000291.1:0-1832 GCA_031371635.1 Sphingomonadales bacterium
CGCCTGAACGGTCCGCTCCAGTCGAACTCCTCCTCCGCATCGCCGAACAGCGCGAAGCGCGTGCCGAAACTGTCGGGCAGGTGCAGCCGCGACGCGTCAGGCGGTGGAAGGTCCAGCCGTGCTTCGGTCACAACTTGCTCGGCCTGCACCAGAAAATCCCCCGACGACGTGGTTCGCCATGCCACGCGGGCTTTACAAAAACGTCAACGCTGCGTTTGTCCAGCCAATGCGGATCGAATGTGAAGCGATTGTGGTCGGGGTGCGTGCCCATGGCGAGCATGGCGCCATCGTCCGCCTGATGACGGCCGACCATGGCTTGGTTGCCGGCTATGTCCGCGGCGGTCGGTCGCGCCAGCTTCGCCCGGTGCTTTCGCCGGGCAATCTGGTGCGGGCAGATCTGCGCGCGCGGGTCGAAACGCAGCTGGCTGCACTGACGGTGGAGATGGTGAAGGCGCGCACGGCACTGCTCGGCGAGCCGCTGGCGGCCGCAGCCATCGAGTGGACAACCGCGCTGGTCGCGGCCGCCCTGCCTGAAGGACAGGCCTATCCGCGCATCCATGCCGCGCTCGACGGTGTGCTCACGGCGATCAAGTCGGCGCCGTAGGCGCGTGTCTGGAGCGCGGCGATGGTCGGCTATGAACAGGTGGTGCTGGCCGAACTCGGCTATGGCACGGCTTACCCCGGACAGGCCGGCATCATGACGGAACTGCGCCGAAATGGCGTGCGTCTGGCCGACAATATTCTCACCGAGCGCCGCGCGCGCCCGCTTGCTGCCCGCGATCGTCTTGTCGAGCGGCTTGCGCGCGCCTTGGCGTAGGGGCAAAGCGGACTGCATGAAGCGCAAGGATGGACAGAACCCCGACATCACCCGCCACTGGCGGCCCGCAACACAGGCGGTGCGCGGCGGTACGGCGCGCAGCGAATGGGGCGAAACCAGCGAAGCGCTCATCCTGTCGTCGGGCTACACCTATGACGATGCCGAAACCGTGGCGGCGCGCTTTGCGGGGGAGGCAGAGGGGCCGACCTATTCGCGGCTGCAGAACCCGACCGTCGAAATGCTCGAGCTGCGCATCGCCCTGATGGAGGGCGCCGAGGCCTGCCGTGCGCAGGCGACCGGCATGGCCGCGATGACGACCGCGCTGCTGTGCCAGCTCGAAACCGGCGACCATGTCGTTGCCGCGCGTGCGGCCTTCGGGTCGTGCCGGTGGCTGACCGACAGCCTGCTCCCGAAATGGGGGATCACGACGACCACGATCGACAGCCGCGACAACAAGGCCTGGGAAGAAGCGATCCGCCCGAACACGAAAGTCTTCTTTTTCGAAACGCCGGCCAACCCGACGATGGATATCGTCGACATGGCCTATGTCTGCGGGCTCGCGAAGGCGCATGGCATCACGACGGTCGTCGACAACGCCTTTGCGACGTCAGTGCTGCAGCGCCCACTCGGCTTCGGGGCCGACGTCGTCGCCTATTCCGCGACCAAGATGATGGACGGGCAGGGGCGGGTGATGGCGGGCGCCGTCGCCGGGTCTCACGCGTTCATCAACGACAAGCTGCTGCCGTTCCAGCGCAATACCGGCCCCAACCTTTCGCCGTTCAACGCCTGGGTGGTCCTGAAGGGCCTGGAGACACTGGAACTGCGCGCCATGCGCCAGTCGGAAAACGCGCTCAAGGTGGGCAAATTCCTCGAGAGCCGCGTGCCCGTGATGCTCCATCCGGGCCTTGCCAGTCACCCGCAGCACAATCTTGCCGCCGCGCAGATGAAAGCGTGCGGGCCGATATTCTCGCTGGTGCTCGACGGCGGGCGTCGTCAGGCGATGGACCTGCTCAAC
>JANMJZ010000038.1:0-3817 GCA_031371635.1 Sphingomonadales bacterium
CGCGGGAAAATCCGCAGCAGCAACGTCTGTGTCAGCGGCATCAGCGGACCGCCCGACAGACCCTGCAGGATGCGAAAGACGACCAGCATTTCGAGGCTGCGCGAAATGCCGCACAAGAAGGAAAAAAACCCGAAACCGATCAGCGACGTAATGAACCAGCGGACCGTTCCGAAGCGTGCAGCGAGCCAGCCGGTCAGGGGAACGCTGATGGCGTCCGCCACCGAGTAGCTGGTGATGACCCATGTTCCCTGCGTCGGAGAAATTGCGAGGCCGCCCGCGATATGCGGCACCGAGACATTGGCGATCGTGACGTCGAGGACGACGACAAAATTGGCCAGTGCCAGCGCAAAGCCGGTGAGCAACAAACGCCACCCGGAAAGCGGTTGAACCTCGTCGGGCGCGGCGGCCATCGTTATTTGCCGCGCGTATCGATGGTCGCTGTCATCGTGAGGCCCACGCGCAGCGGATGGTCACGCAATTCGGCGGGGTCGAGCGTTATCCTGACGGGAAGGCGTTGCACCACCTTAACCCAGTTGCCGGTGGCATTCTGCGCCGGGATCAGAGCAAAGGCGGCGCCGGTTCCGCCAGCAAAACCGGCCACTTTGCCCCGATAGACCACGCTGCCGCCGTAGAAGTCGGACGTCAGTTCGACCGGCATGCCGACACGAACGCGTCGAAGCTGGCTTTCCTTGAAATTGGCGTCGACATAGGCAGAGGCGGTCGGGACGATCGTCATGATCGGGGCGCCAGCGGCAATGCGTTGGCCAATCTGCACCTGTCGGTTGGTGACGACGCCATCGATCGGGGCGCGGAGGACAGTGCGGTTAAGATTCAGCCGCGCGGCGTCGAGCCGGGCACGGGCAGCGGCGACATCGGGCGCCGTCGAGATGCTGGTGCCCCGCGTCAGTGCCTCGGTCGCGGTCAGATCGCTGGTAGCCGACAAGCTGGTAGCGCGGGCAGCGGCAACTCCGGCGGCGGCGAGGTCCCGGCTCGCGCGTGCGGTAGCGAAGGCGGCGCGCGCGGCGCTCAGTTCGTCGGCGGAAACCGCCCCGCTTCCCGCCAACGCTTCGCGGCGCCCAAGCTCGACACGGGCGCGTTCGAGCGCTGCATCGGCCTCGGCGACCCGCGCCTGGGCCTGCGCGACATCGGCGCCGCGCGACACGAGTTTGGCGCGCGCCGAACCCACCTGGGCAGAAGCCTGGCCGTAACGCTGCTGCGCCTCGAACAGCGCCGCTTCGGCCGTGGCCACGTCGACCCTGGCATCCGACGGATCGAGCACGACGAGGATGTCGCCCTTGCGCACGACCTGTGTGCCGCCGACCCGCACCTCGGCCACGGGGCCCGAGATCAGCGACGTCACCTGCGCGGTATCAGCGCCGACATAGGCATTGTCGGTTTCGACGCGGCCGGCCTGTGTCAGGTAATACCAGACGCCCCACAGTACGGCGGCGAGCGCGACAACAAGTACAAGTATACGCAGCAGGCGGGCGCGCTTGCTGGGGGCGACGACGGCGGGGGTTTCGGCCCGCGAGTCGGCGGCGGTCATTTCGGCGGGGGAGGCGTCGGCCATTACTTGGCTCCTGAGGCAAATTTAAGGTCGCGATAGCCGCCACCGAGGGCGCGGATCAGCGCGATGTCGAGCGCCGTGCGGCGACTTTCGGCGTCGGCCACCGCGCGGCGGATGCCGACCAGCGTATCGTCGGCAGTCAGCACCGGGAGCTGGTTCGACAGGCCGCCCTGATAGCGCAACCGGGCGATCCGCGCCGCGTCTTCGGCGGCGGCGAGCGCGGTCCGCAGTTCGGCCGCGCGCGCATCGGCGGCGTTGCGGCTCGTCACGGCATCGGCGGTTTCCCGAAGTGCCGTAATTAGCGTCGAATCATAACGTGCGACTGCAGCATCGTAATCCGCCCGCGCCCCGCGATAGCGCCCGTGGATCCGGCCCGCGTCGAGGACGGGCAGGGTGACCGCAAGGCCGCCATTGCCATAGCTGGAGCCCGCATCGAACAGCTGGCCAAGACCCAACGATTGCAGGCCGACCAACGCCGTCAGGTTGAGATTGGGGTAGAAATCGGCGCGCGCCACCTTGATCCGTTCGCCGGCTGCCTCCGCCCTCAGGCGCGCCGCAACCAGGTCCGGACGACGGCCGACAAGGTCGATGCCGATGTTTGCCGGCAGACCCGCCGGGACCGCGCGCAACGCCGGGCGAATGATCGACCGACCCCGGTCCGGCCCGGCGCCGACCAGAGCCGCCAGACGGTTTTGCGTGAGCGCGATGACCTCGTCGAGCGCCAGAACATCGGCACGCGCCTGCGGCACCCGCGCCTCGGCCTGCGCAAGCCCGCCGCGTGTCTCGCTGCCGACCTGCACGCGCTGGGCGGTCAGCCGGGCCGTTGCAGCGCGGACGTCGAGCGCCGCCGCTGCCGCGTCGCGCTGCGCATGATATTGCGCCAGATCCGCATAGGCAGCGGCGATGCCGGTCGTCAGCAACAGGCGCGCCTGCGCGGCATCGACCTGCGCGGCCACCGCCTCTCCCCGCGCAGCTGCAAGCGCAGCGCGGTTGCGGCCCCACAGGTCGAGGTTGAAGTTCAGCGCGGCGGTCAGCCGCCCGTTGTCGTTGATGCCCTTCGGCACGAACGCAGGCGGTATCCCGTTGTTTTCGCTCTGCTTGATGCCGCCGACCGCGCCGTCCATGCTCAGGCTGGGGCCAAGCGCCGCGCCAGCCTGTTGCGCCAGCGCCTCGGCGCTGCGCACCCGGGCAGCCGCGAGCGCGACATCGGGCGACCCCGCCAGCCCTTCGGCGACCAAGGCGTCGAGCTGCGCATCGCCGAACGCCGTCCACCATTGGTCGCGCGGCCAGTCGGCCACGCCTGAGGGAAGGGAAGCGGACGTTGCCAGCGACCCGGCCGTGTGCGGGACGGGGGCCTGCCCAAGGTGGGGGACAGGCGCACACGCCGTCAGCAAGGCGGGGACGAACAGTTATACGCGGATATTCATAAAAGCGACTCGAAAACGGGCGTACCGGATGGTATTGTTGGCCAGATGGAATGAATCATATCAGTTGTCAATTGCAATGATACGGGTTAGTATCACAAAGATGTCATCCGCGCTCGCCTCCCTGGGTTCGTCTCAACCGGTCGATGCCATTCGGGGCGATGAACAGCGCGAGGCGAAACGCGCCAGCATCGTGGCGGTCGCACGCGCAGCATTCTTCACACAGGGCTATGGTGCCACGTCGATGTCGTCGATCGCGGCCAGCGTCGGAGGATCGAAAACGACGCTCTGGTCGCATTTCCGCAGCAAGGAAGAGCTGTTCGCCGCCGTCGTCGACGACATCGTCGGGCGCTACGGCGCGGCGCTTTCGATCGATCTGCCCCATGACGCGCCCGTGGCGCCGACACTGGAACGCTTTGCGGCGGCCCTGATGGCCACGATCATGTCCGCACCGATCATCGACCTGCATCGCCTCGTCACCGGAGAGGCAGGCCGTTTCCCCCGAGCTTGCGGTTGTCTTCTGGGAGCGGGGCCCCCGCATCGGCAAGGCCCGGCTTGCCGCCTATATCGACGTCGCCATGGCCGACGGGCGCCTGCGTCAGGGCGATCCTATGCGGGCCGCAGTGCAGTTCGTGGCACTTTGCCAAGCCGAAAAATTCCAGCCCGTCATTCTGGGCATGAGCGACGTACCCGACGCCGCGACACTCGGTCGCGACGTGACCGTCGCGGTCGATGCCTTCATGCGAATCTGGGGCGCGGAGGCGCGCAGCTAGCTTTCGTCCCCCATACGCAGCGCGGCGATGAAGGCTTCCAGCGGGATGCTCAC
>JANMJZ010000048.1:0-12963 GCA_031371635.1 Sphingomonadales bacterium
CGCTCGCGCCCGCCGCCGTAACCGCCGCCGCCTTCGCCGCGCGGCGGACGATCACCGCCGCCATCACGGCGCGGACCACGATCGCCGCCACCGCCATCGCGACGCGGGCCACGGTCACCGCCGCCGTCACGACGGGGACCACGTTCACCACGGCCTTCGCCGTCACGGCGCGGGCCACGGTCGGGGCGATCACCGCGACCTTCACCGCGCGGGCGCTCCTCACGCGGAGGGCGGGTGTCCTCCAGTTCGGCACCGGTTTCCTGGTCGACGACGCGCATCGACAGGCGCACCTTGCCGCGCGGGTCGATCTCGAGGACCTTGACCTTGACTTCCATGCCTTCGCTCAGCACGTCGGCGACCTTTTCGGTGCGCTCGTTGCGGATTTCCGACACGTGCACGAGGCCGTCCTTGCCGCCCATGAAGTTCACGAACGCGCCGAAATCGACGATGTTCACAACCTTGCCGTCATAGACCTTGCCGACTTCGGCTTCCTCGACGATGCCGCTGATCCACTTGCGGGCGGCCTCGATCTGCGCGGGGTCGGAACTGCTGATCTTGATCAGGCCCTCGTCGTCGATGTCGACCTTGGCGCCCGTGGTCGCCACGATCTCGCGGATGACCTTGCCGCCGGTGCCGATGATGTCGCGGATCTTCGCCTTGTCGATCTGCATCGTCTCGATGCGCGGGGCATAGGCCGACAGCTCGGTGCGGGTGTTGTCGAGCGCCTTGGCAATATCACCCAATATGTGGGTGCGGCCTTCGGCAGCCTGCGCCAGCGCCTGCTTCATGATCTCTTCGGTGATGCCGGCGATCTTGATGTCCATCTGCATCGTGGTGATGCCCTCGGACGTGCCGGCGACCTTGAAGTCCATGTCGCCCAGGTGATCTTCGTCGCCCAGGATGTCGCTGATGACCGCGAATTCCTTGCCTCCGAGGATCAGGCCCATGGCGATGCCGCTGACCGGACGCTTCAGGGGGACGCCCGCATCCATCATCGACAGCGAGCCGCCGCAGACGGTGGCCATCGACGACGATCCGTTGCTCTCCGTGATGTCGGACAGGACGCGGATCGTGTAGGGGAAGTCCTCCTTCGACGGCAGCACCGGGTGCAGCGCGCGCCAGGCGAGCTTGCCGTGGCCGACTTCACGACGGCCCGGCGCGCCGAAGCGGCCGACTTCGCCGACCGAATAGGGCGGGAAGTTATAGTGCAGCATGAAGTTCGAGTAGGACAGGCCGTTCAGGCCGTCGACCATCTGCTCGGCGTCCTTGGTGCCCAGCGTCGTCGTGCAGATCGACTGCGTCTCGCCGCGCGTAAACAGCGCAGAGCCGTGCGTGCGGGGCAGGAAGCCGACGATCGCCTCGATCGGGCGGATCTGCGTGGTGGTGCGGCCGTCGATGCGCGCGCCGTCCTTCAGGATGGCGGTGCGGACGATTTCGGCCTCGAGCTTCTTCATCAGCTTGCCGGCAGCCATCTGGTCCTGCGGGGCGGCATCGGCGAAGGCTGCCTTGCCCTTGGCGCGGGCTTCGTTGAGCAGGTTCGACCGCGCCGACTTGTCGGTCACCTTATAGGCGGCGGCAATGTCCTTGCCGATCAGCTTCTTCAGCTTGTCCTTGGCGGCGCTGAGGTCGGCCTGCGGGGCCATCGGCCACGGGTCCTTGGCGGCCTGTTCGGCCAGGTCGATGATCGCGCCGATGACCTTCTGGATGCCGCGGTGCGCGAACATGACGGCGCCCAGCATGACCTCTTCCGACAGTTCCTTGGCTTCGGATTCGACCATCATCACCGCGTCGTGCGTGCCGGCGACGACCAGGTCGAGCTCGCCCTCGGCAACCTGCTCGTCGGTCGGGTTCAGCAGGTACTCGCCGTTCAGGTAGCCGACGCGGGCAGCCGCGATCGGGCCCATGAAGGGCACGCCGCTGAGCGTGAGCGCAGCAGAGGCGGCAACCATCGCCAGCACGTCCGGCTCATTCTCGCCGTCATAGCTCAGCACCTGACAAATAACGTTGATCTCGTTATAGAAACCCTCGGGGAACAGAGGACGGATTGGCCGGTCGATCAGGCGTGAGACCAGCGTTTCCTTCTCAGTCGCGCCGCGCTCGCGCTTGAAGAAGCCACCGGGGATGCGGCCGGCTGCGCTGTACTTTTCCTGGTAGTGGACGGTCAGCGGGAAGAAGTCCTGCCCTTCCTTGACGCTGCGTGCCGCGGTGACCGCGCACAACACCACTGTCTCGCCGAGCGTCGCCATCACGGCGCCATCGGCCTGCCGCGCAACGCGGCCCGTTTCGAGCTTGAGGGTTTGTCCGCCCCACTCGATTTCGACTGTCTTCATATTGAACATGTATCTTCCTTCACGACCCGCGAGCCATATGCTGCGGGGGCCTCAAAAAGCAGACTTCCGGTCTGCGAGCGGTGCGGGCGCTATTGGCCCAACGGGGCACCCACAAAAGTACTACTTTTGTGAGACCCCGGCGCCCCGCCGAATGCGGGACATAAGCAAACGGCCCCGAACGGGGCCGTTTGTATTACTTGCGAAGCCCGAGCTTCGTAATCAGTGCGGTGTAGCGCGCCACGTCGATCTTCTTGAGATAGTCGAGCAGCGAGCGACGCTTGTTGACCATCATCAGCAGGCCACGACGCGAGTGGTTGTCCTTCTTGTGCGTCTTGAAATGCTCGGTCAGGTTGACGATGCGCTCGGTCAGGATCGCGATCTGGACTTCCGGCGATCCGGTATCGCCCTCGGTCTGCGCGTTGTCCTTGATGATTTCGGTCTTGCGTTCGGCAGCTACGGTCAAATGGTCTTCCTTCGCGGTATCGATTACGGGTTGAAGCCGCGTTCCACCCGGACGAGTCCGGCGACGATCTCCACCAGCGCCACGGGCAAGTCGCCCAGTTTCGCGAAATGAAGGCCGTCGGAAGCGGCAACCCCGGCAAGCACGCGTCCCTGGCGGAGCGCAGCAGCCTGTTCGGGGGTGAGAGGAAGAGCCGGGATACCGTCCAGCCCTGCCTCGATGAGACGCAAATGCATCTCAAGCGTCGCGCCCTTAGCGGCCTCGTCCAATAAGTCCAGCGAAATCGCCTGGGACAGGTCGAAAGGCCCGGCGCGGGTGCGGCGGAGCGTCGTGACATGTCCGACTGTCCCGAGCGCGAGAGCGATGTCGCGGGCAAGGCTGCGGACATATGTGCCCTTCGAGACATGCGCCGCGAGGGTGACCTGTTCCAAAGTCGGCCCAGCCTCGGCAGGAATCACATCAAGGCTGAAAACGGTCACGCTTCGCGTCGCCAGTACGAATTCGGTCCCGGCTCGCGCGAGATCGTAGGCGCGCTCGCCATCCACCTTTAGTGCGGAATAGGCAGGGGGAGTCTGCTCAATCGGCCCGCTGAACTGCGGCAACGCCGCTTCAATGTCTGCGAGCGTAGGCCGCGCGTCGCTTTGCGCGATGACCGTTCCTTCCAGATCGAGCGTGTCAGTCTGTGATCCGAACCCGATCGTGAATTCGTAGACCTTGCTGGCATCGAGCATCCGCCCCGCCAACTTGGTCGCCTCGCCTAGCGCAATGGGCAGAACGCCGGTAGCCAGCGGGTCCAGCGTGCCCCCATGCCCAACCTTGACCCTGGGGTAGCCGCCCTGCCGGAGCGCGCGCTTGACGGCGCTCACCCCTTGCGTGGAGCCAAGGCCCAGCGGTTTGTCGAGAATGATCCAGCCGTGCACCTAGCCGCGCAGCCGTTCCGAAAAATGTCGCCGGCACAGCGCAATGTACCGGTCGTTGCCGCCGATCTCGGTCTGGTCGCCGTCCCGGACGGCCCGGCCTGCCGCATCAACTCGCAGGTTCATCGTCGCCTTGCGTCCGCATTCGCAGATCGCCTTCAGCTCGGTGAGGCTGTCGGAAATGCCAAGAAGTGCCGCCGCGCCCTCGAACAATTCGCCCCTGAAGTCGGTACGCAGCCCATAGGCGACCACGGGCAGATCGTCCCTGTCGCACAATTCTGCCAGCTGCCAAACCTGGGGCCGCGTCAGGAATTGCGCTTCGTCGACGAGCACGGCAGCGAGCGAACGCCGCTGTCCCTCTGCGCGGACAAGTACGGCGATGTCCGTGTCGCGTGTGAAAGGAACGGCAGGCGCCTCCAGTCCGATGCGCGACCCGATGACACCATGTCCCGCGCGGTCGTCGATCGCCGCGGTCAGCAGCATCGTTGCCATGCCGCGTTCCGCATAGTTGAACGCGGCCTGCAGCAATGTCGTCGATTTTCCCGCGTTCATTGCGGCATAGTAGAAATAGAGCTTGGCCATCAGCCCTGGTCGAGGTCGCGCGCCACGTCCGGCCGCCGCAGCACCGCTTCGATATGGCTGCCCTCGTCGAAGCTCTCGTCGGACAAGAACTTCAGCTTTGCCGCATATTTGCTGTTCACGCGCCGCGCGACTTCGCTCTGCAGATAGGCGGTATTGGTCCGCAACGCCTTGAGCACCACTTCCTCGTCCTTGCCCAGCAGCGGCTTCACGAAAACCGTCGCATGACGCAGGTCGGGCGACATCCTGACTTCGGTCACGCTGGTCGGATGGCTCGACAACACGTCATCGTGCACGTCGCCGCGCTGCAGGATGTCGGATAGAGCGTGCCGCACTGCTTCGCCGACGCGAAGGGTGCGAACACTGCGCTCCTGGCCTTTTGTGTCAGCCAAATCCGACCTCAAAGCGTCCGGGCGCGCTCTTCGACCTCGAACGTTTCAAGGAAGTCGCCCGCCTTGATGTCGTTCGTCGAATCGAAGGTTACGCCGCACTCCAGGCCTGCGCGGACCTCTGCCACGTCATCCTTGAAGCGGCGCAGCGAGTTGACCTGGCCGTTGTAGATGATGACGTCATCGCGTGTGATGCGCGCCTTGAGGTTCTTGCGGATAACGCCTTCGGTGACGAGCAGACCTGCCGCCTTGCCGGTCTTGCCTGCCGGGAAAACCTGACGGATCTCGGCACGGCCGACGACATGCTCGATGACCTCCGGCCCCAGTTGCCCTGCCATCGCGTTCCGCACCTGATCGGTCAGATGGTAGATGACGTCGAAATACTGGAATTCGACGCGATCCCGCTTGGCGAGTGCCTGGGCCTTGGGGTTCGGTCGCACGTTGAAGCCGATGACCGGCGCACCGCTCGCGGCGGCCGTCATCACATCGCTTTCGGTGATGCCACCCACGCCCGAAGACAGGACGCGGACCTTGATGTCGTCCGTCGAGATACGGTTGACCGCGCCGATGATCGCCTCGACCGACCCTTGCGTATCGGCCTTGATGACGATGGGATATTCCATCGCCTTAACGGCACCGAAGGTGGCGAAGACATTCTCGATGTCGACCGGAGCAGAGACCGTACGCTGCTCGGTCGCGGTCTTGACGCGATAGAGCGCAACTTCACGGGCACGCGCCTCGTTCTCGACGGCGGACATCGGGTCGCCCGCAGACGGGACACCGGAAAGACCCAGGATTTCGACCGGCATCGACGGGCCGGCTTCCTTCAGCTGGCGCCCCTTGTCGTCGATCATCGCGCGGACCTTGCCCGAATACTGGCCGACGACGACGATGTCGCCGACGCGCAGCGTACCGCGACGCACGAGGATCGTCGCGAGCGGCCCGCGGCCCTTGTCGAGTTTTGCCTCGATCACGCTGCCTTCGGCCGCGCGGTCGGGGTTGGCCTTCAGCTCGAGGAGTTCAGCCTGAAGGTGCAGCTTTTCGGTCAACTCGTCGAGGCCGGTCTTTTTGAGCGCCGATACTTCGACGTCCTGCACGTCGCCCGACATTTCCTCGACGATGACTTCGTACTGGAGGAGCGCCTCGCGGACCTTCTGGGCATTGGCCTCGGGCTTGTCGATCTTCGTTATGGCGACCACGATCGGCACGTCGGCGGCCTTGGCGTGGTTGATCGCCTCGATCGTCTGCGGCTTGATGCTGTCGTCGGCGGCGACGACCAGCACGACGATGTCGGTGACATTCGCGCCGCGCTTGCGCATCTCGCCAAAGGCTTCGTGGCCCGGCGTGTCGAGGAAGGTGATCTGTTCGCCCGACTTCAACGTGACCTGATAGGCGCCGATATGCTGGGTAATGCCGCCCGCTTCGCCGCGCACGACATCGGTACCGCGCAACGCATCGAGCAGGCTGGTCTTGCCGTGATCGACATGGCCCATGATCGTGACCACGGGCGGACGCGGCTTCAGGGTCGCCTCGTCATCGACGTCCTGCGCGATATCGATTTCGACATCGCTCGCGCTGACGCGGGTGAAGTTGTGGCCGAATTCGGTGACCAGCAGTTCTGCGGTGTCCTGGTCGATGGTGTCGCCCATTGCCGAGGGCACGCCCATCTTGAACAGGGCACGGATCAGGTCGTTGCCGCGCTCGGCCATGCGGTTGGCGAGCTCGCCGACCGTGATCGTCTCGGGGATGACCACGTCGCGGATCTGCTTGGCTTGCGGCTGGCCGCTGCCATGGGCACGGCGTTCCTTCTCACGGGCGCGCTTCAGGGCAGCGAGCGAGCGGGCGCGAGCGCCTTCCTCATTGCCTTCGAGCGCGCGCGTGACCGTCAGTTTGCCGGCCTGACGACGGT
Organism: Sphingomonadales bacterium; assembly: GCA_031371635.1. Taxonomy (GTDB): domain Bacteria; phylum Pseudomonadota; class Alphaproteobacteria; order Sphingomonadales; family Sphingomonadaceae; genus Sphingomonas_O. The sequence goes on from JANMJZ010000048.1 coordinate 6,585, forward strand.
CGTCCACGCCGCGCGGACGCGCGGCCGGGCGAGCCGGTTCGGGACGGCGCAGGGCTCCGGCAGGGGCGGGGCGAACCGGGCGACGCTCGTCGCTCTGGCTGTCGCCGGGTGCGGCACGCTCCTGCGCAGCCTGAACCTCGGGTTCGGGCTGCGGCGGCGGATTCTTGGCGGCTTCCTCGGCGGCGAGGCGCTCGGCCTCCTCGGCCTTGCGGTTTTCCTCGACGCGCCGCTTCTCGTCTTCGGTATTGTCGACCTTTGCACGGTCGTCGCGACGACGCGCTTCCTCAAGCGCGGCCATGCGTGCCTCTTCGGCCTCGCGCAGCAAACGCTCCTGTTGCTCACGGCGCTCGAGCGGCGTCAGCGGGCGCATGGTTGTGGGTGCTGGTGCTACCGGTCTGGGCGCGATGGCAGGGGCCGCGACCGGGGCAGGTGCGGCCTCGACGACGGGCTCAGGGACAGGGGCTTCCTCGCCGGGCCTGACGAACCGGCGCTTCTTGACCTCTACCACGACGGTGTTCGATCGCCCGTGGCTGAAGCTCTGCTTGACCTGGCCTGTCTCGACGGTGCGCTTGATGCCCAGCGGCGCGCGCATGCCCAGCTTCGGTTTTTCCGTTTCGCTCATGAATTAAACCCGAACCCTTCACTTCTATTCGCGCCGCGCGGCCCTGAACCCTGCGACGTATTTTCGCAAGGTTCGCCGCGAGGCGTATGATCGATAAAACCGTGCCACCGGTCGACAGCGGCAGCCACCCGTTCGGCGGCGCGCGCGTCTATCACGCCGATGTGTACCACATTTTCCCGCCCCAGCGCCACTGACAAGATCGTGCGGTCCACGGCGAGTATCAACCCCTGCCGTCCCGATCCTTCCTCGTCGTTGCCGACGCGCCAGGCCTGGGCCAGCTTGCGGTTCCCGTCGGTACTGGCATCGGCGGCATGATAAAGCAGGTAGAGCGATCCCTTGCGCGCTGCCTCCTCGATCCGTTCGCTGCCCGTTGCCAGCGTGGAGGCGCGCGCTTCGAGGCCAAGCCGCTCGAGCGCGGCGCGCGTCAGGGCTTCCTCTATCCGCGCGCCCAGATCGTCGGGCACGATAATGTCGGCGGCCTTGAACGCACGTGACAAGGCCCCCTTCAGCTTGCCCTTGGCGACCGCCACATCGAGCTCCCGGCGCGTGACCCCGATCCACGCACCGCGGCCAGGTGCCTTGGCGCGCACGTCGGGATGGACCTGGCCGTCGGGTCCGAGCGCAAGCCGGATCAGCCGGTCGCGCTCGCCCTTGGCCCGGGTTAGGACACAAGTCCGCTCGCTGGCGTGGAGGCCAGCATCGGAGTTGCCGTCGGCGTCTACCGTGTCATTGCGAGGATTCCGCAACAGCGTCCTCCTCAACAGCTTCGTCCTCGAACCAATGGGCGCGGGCCGCCATGATGATCTCGTTGCCCTGTTCCTCGCTCAGGTTGTACTCGGCGAGGATGCCGCCCTTGGGCTCGTTGGTCGGCACCGTCTTGCGGCGCGGCTCGACCCGGCGCTTCTGGATCAGCTCGTCGGTGGCCAGATCGGCCAGGTCGTCGAGCGTCTTGATGCCCGCCTTGCCGAGCGTGACGAGCATCGCTTCGTTCAGGTGCGGCATTCCGGCGATCGCATCTTCGACGCCGAGCGAACGGCGCAGCTCGCGATTGGCCTCCTCGCGGCGCTCCAACGCCTCAGTCGCGCGGTTCTGGAGTTCGGCTCCCAGTTCCTCGTCGAACCCTTCGATGTCCGAGATTTCGCTGACGTCGACATAGGCGACTTCCTCGAGGCTGGTGAACCCTTCGGCGACCAGCAGCTGGGCGAGCGTCTCGTCGACGTCCAGCTCGTTCTGGAATAGCTCGGATCGCTCGACGAATTCCTTCTGTCGCTTCTCGCTGGCATCGGCCTCGGTCAGGATGTCGATGGCCTTGCCGGTTAGCTGCGATGCAAGACGCACATTCTGGCCGCGACGGCCGATGGCCAGCGACAGCTGGTCGTCGGGCACCACGACTTCGATGCGCTCTTCCTCTTCGTCGATGACGACGCGGCTGACATTTGCCGGCTGCAGCGCGTTGACGACGAACGTCGCGATGTCGGGCGACCAGGGAATGATGTCGATCTTTTCACCCTGCATTTCCTGGACGACCGCCTGCACGCGGCTGCCCTTCATGCCGACGCAGGCACCGACGGGGTCGATGCTGCCGTCACGGCTGATGACACCGATCTTGGCGCGCGAACCTGGGTCGCGGGCGGCGGCCATGATGGTGATGATGCCGTCGTAGATTTCAGGCACTTCCTGCGCGAACAGCTTTTTCATGAAATCGGGGTGCGCGCGGCTGAGAAATATCTGCGGCCCGCGCGTTTCACGCACGACCTTCAGGATCAGCGCACGGATGCGGTCACCGACGCGGACGACTTCGCGCGGGATCTGTGCGTCGCGGCGGATGACGCCCTCGGCGCGACCAAGGTCGACCACGACATGGCCGAACTCGACGCGCTTGACGACACCGGTGATGATTTCGCCACTGCGGTCCTTGAACTCTTCGTACTGGCGCTCGCGCTCGGCATCGCGGACCTTCTGGAAGATGACCTGCTTCGATGCCTGCGCCGCGATGCGGCCGAACTCGATGTTGGGCAGCGGGTCGACGATGAAGTCGCCGATGGCGGCGCCGGGCTGCAGCTTCTGCCCGCCCTCGAGGCTGACCTGCTTGAAGTAATCCTCGACCTGCTCGACGACTTCGACGACGCGCCACAGGCGAAGGTCGCCGGTCGTGGTGTCGATCTTGGCGCGGATATCGTTCTCCGCACCATAACGCGCCTTGGCTGCGCGCTGGATGGCGTCCTCCATCGCGTCGATCACGATCTCGCGGTCGATCAGCTTTTCCTTGGCGACCGCATCGGCAATTGCGAGCAGCTCTGCCTTGTTGGCGGCAGCGGGGGCAGTGGAGGCCATCAGTCTGTTTCCTCTTCGATGATCTTGTCGGCACCATCCGCGATCAGCGGCTTGGTCGCCTTAATGAGTTTGTCGGTCAAAATGAGTTTTGCGCTTGCGATCGCGTCGAACGGGATTGCCATGCTGCCGTGCTTGGCGACGACATGGACAATGTCCCCCTCGACACCCTTCAGGTCGGCGTCGAACATCTTGCGGCCCTCGATCGGTTCGCCGAGCTTGATCCGCGCCTCATGGCCTTCCCAGTCGGCATAATCGGCCAAGCGCGTCAGTGGCCGGTCGATGCCCGGCGAGCTCACTTCCAGCCGATAGGCCTCGTCGATCGGATCGTCGGGCGTGCCGTCGAGCGCGTCGAGAATTTCGGAAAGCCGGCGTGACAGCACCGCGCAATCGTCGAGTGTCAGCTGGCGAGTGTCGGGCCGTTCGGCCATCACCTGCAGCGTCGGGTCCGACTTGCCGCCGAAGAAACCGACGCGCACGAGTCGCAGCCCGATCGCGTGAGCTTCGGGTTCGATCAAGGCAGTCAGTGCGGCGATATCGGCCATTCGTGCTTTCGGTAAAAACATGCGTGTCTCGCGCCCGGACCCTTGCGGAACCGAACCCAAACACCAACGATGTAAGGAAGACGGCAGCGATATAGGCGCAAGCGCGTTGTCCAGCAAGCCTGAAGATGGAGTCGATGATGAAACCTGCCGCCACTGCCCTCGCGCTCGTTCTTGCCGCCTGTGGGCAGGCCTCCACCGCTCAGGACGCCGTGGCTGTCGGCCAGTCCCCCATAACGGGTGCGCAATCTCCCGCTGCCAAGCCGTTCGTCGCCGCGCCGGTCGCGACGTTCAACGAGCCCTGGGCCATGACCTTCCTGCCCGACGGACGGATGCTGATCACTGAAAAGGGCGGCGCGCTGAAGCTCGTGACGGCGGACGGCGCCACGAGCGTCACGGTCGGCGGCACGCCCGCTGTCGCCAGCGAAGGGCAGGGCGGCCTGATGGACGTCGTCCTCCATCCTAAGTTTGCCGAAAACGGGATCGTTTACCTCAGCTGGTCGGCCAGTGGCCCTGGCGGGAAGGGTGTCACCCTCGGACGCGGGCGGCTCGTCGAGAAACAGGTCCAGTGCATTCGGGCGCCCTGTCCCGCTCAGGCCACACTCGACGGGTTCTCGACTATTTTCCGGGCAACGCCGTTCGTGTCGGGCAACGGCCACTTCTCGGGCCGGATCGCCTTTTCGCCCGACGGCAAATATCTGTTCTTCACCAATGGCGAGCGCCAGAAGTTCGACCCGGCACAGGACAAGGGCGGCACCCTGGGCAAAGTGCTCAGGCTCAACGACGACGGCACGCCTGCGGCGGGCAATCCGCTCGTCGCTCAGGGCTTCAAACCCGAAGTCTGGTCTTATGGCCACCGCAACCTGCTGGGCATCGCCTTCGATACGCAAGGGCGCCTTTGGGAACAAGAAATGGGGCCGCGCGGCGGCGATGAGGTCAATCTGATCCAGCCCGGCAAAAACTACGGCTGGCCCATCGTCTCGAACGGCAATCATTATGACGGGCGCGACATCCCCGACCACCCGACCCGGCCCGAGTTCGAAGCGCCTAAGGCCAGCTGGAACCCCGTGATCTCGCCGGCCGGGCTGATGATCTATTCGGGCAAGATGTTTCCCGCCTGGCAGGGCAGTGCTTTCATCGGCGGGTTATCGTCGCAGTCGCTGGTTCGCGTCCCGTTGACGGGGGAAACCGCCCGCGAGGCTGAGCGGTTCGACATGGGAACCCGCATCCGTGAAGTCGAACAGGGACCCGATGGTGCGCTCTATGTGCTTGAAGACGGCAAGGGCGCCCGACTGCTGCGGCTGACGCCGAAAGGATAGGCGGCTGGCGATTTGCGCGGGCACCGGATAGGGGACCGCGATGAGTTCACGTCACACCGGTCGCCCCGACCGCCGCACCTTCGCCATCATTTCCCACCCCGATGCGGGAAAAACCACGCTCACCGAAAAGCTGTTGCTCTTCGGTGGCGCCATCCGTGCAGCTGGTGAAGTGAAGGCGCGGGGTGCCGCCCGGCGTGCACGGTCCGACTGGATGAAGATCGAGCAGCAGCGCGGCATTTCCGTCACTTCGTCGGTGATGACCTTCGAATATGAAGGACTTACCTTCAACCTGCTCGACACGCCGGGGCACGAGGACTTCTCCGAGGACACCTATCGCACCCTGACGGCAGTCGATTCGGCGGTCATGGTCATCGACGCCGCGCGCGGCATCGAGGCCCAGACGCGCAAGCTGTTCGAAGTCTGCCGCCTGCGCTCGGTCCCAATCATCACCTTCATCAACAAGGTCGACCGCGAGGGCCGTTCCCCCTTCGAGCTGCTCGACGAAGTGGCGGACATGCTGGCGCTCGACGTCAGCCCGATGAACTGGCCCGCCGGCATGGGTGGCAGCTTCGAAGGGCTCTACCATTTCGAGCGCAACCGCCTGTCGCTGAAAGGGAAGGCTGACGGAGCGGAGGCTGGGCACGAATTCGCGGACGTGAAGGGCCTCGACGACCCGGCGCTCGATACGCTGCTGTCGCCCGAGGCGGTCGCCGACCTGCGCGAGAACGGCGAGCTGGCGTTGATCGGCTATGCCCCGTTCGACGAGGTAGCCTATCGGCACGGCGACCTGACACCCGTCTATTTCGGCTCGGCGCTCAAGGAATTCGGCGTCGCCGACCTGATCGACGCGATCGCTCGCTTCGCCCCCAGCCCGCGCCCGCAGCCGGCGCAGCCCGCGGATGTTTTGCCCGACGATCCCTCGGTAACCGGCTTCGTTTTCAAGGTTCAGGCGAACATGAACCCCATGCACCGCGACCGCGTCGCGTTCATGCGGCTGTGTTCGGGCAAGTTCACCCGTGGCATGAAGCTCAATCAGGTCGGCACGGGCAAATCCATCGCGGTGCACAGCCCGATCCTGTTCTTCGCGCAGGATCGCGAGACCGCCGAGGAGGCCTTTCCCGGCGACATCATCGGCATCCCGAACCACGGCACGTTGCGCGTCGGGGACACGCTGACCGACGGTGCGCCGTGCCGGATTACGGGCCTGCCGAACTTCGCGCCCGAATTGCTCCGTCGCGTCATCCTGAAGGACCCGACGAAGACCAAGCAGCTCCGCAAGGCGCTCGACGACCTGGCGGAAGAGGGGATCACGCAGGTCTTCTATCCCGATGTCGGCGGCCAGTGGATCATCGGCGTCGTCGGCGCACTGCAGCTCGACGTTCTCGTGTCGCGGCTGGAAGCGGAATATAAGGTCGACGCGGGCTTGGAGCCTTCGCCGTGGAATTCGGCGCGCTGGATCAAGGGCGATGCCGAGGCGCTGAAGGCCTTTGCGGTGCTCAACCGGGGCGGCCTCGCCACCGATCGCGACGGCGCGCGGGTGTTCATGGCGACCGACGCGTGGAACC
>JANMJZ010000058.1:0-8573 GCA_031371635.1 Sphingomonadales bacterium
GGGACTCGCATCGTGCTCTCTATCACGAGATTGAAACGCTCGTCGGAGGCAAGCTCGATCAGCATCTCGACCCAGCGTGCTATCTGAGCGCGCATATCGTTCTGGGCTGCACCGGTCTTGCCATACGGCTGTTCGGCCGGGTGCTGTCTCTCGCCGCCGAGATCAGCGCCGATCATGCGCAGATCGTCTGAGCCATGGCGATCATCGTTACCCTCGACGTCATGCTCGCCCGCCGGAAGATGCGGGCGAAAGACCTCGCGGCCCATATCGGCATCAGCGAAACCAACCTCTCGCTGCTCCGCTCTGGCAAGGTGAAGGGCGTTCGGTTCGAAACGCTGGAAAAGCTGTGCGATGCCCTTGAGTGCAAACCGGGCGACCTGCTCGACTTTGAACAGGGTTAGTGCGGCGGCGTTGGCGCCGGAAGCTAGCGGAAGTTATCTGCGTAGGCCTGAAGCTTTAGCACCCTGACCGGCGCAGGAATGATGCGCGCGGCGACATTTTCCCGCTCGGCATAAGCTTGCGCGGCAGCAACATCAGGGAAGAAGAGCCGCACCTGCTCACGCGTATCGCCGCTGCCGGCCCATCCGGTCAGGGGATCAGGCTGCTTGGCCTCGGCCGGTGCGAATTCTAGCACCCAGCGCGATGTCCGCGCGCGGCCCGACTGCATGGCATTCTTGGGTTCCTGGTAAATCCGGGCGTCGGTCATGATGGTCCTTAATAGGCCCGCGAAATTGCGAATTCCACGGCTTCGACGAGCGCGGACTTCGCGGCACCGCGCGAGAATGGCCCGAGCGCGTCTATAGCACGCTGGCCGAAATGCCGGGCCCGTTCGATGGTGTCGTCGATGGCATTGGCGTTGCGCAGCAACTGTGTCGCATGCGCGAGGTCGGCGTCCGACACCCGGCGCCCTTCGACCGCATCCTTCCAGAAGGCACGGTCGGTCTCCGATCCACGCGCATAGGCAAGGATGACGGGCAAGGTCATCTTGCCGTCGCGGAAGTCGTCGCCAATGTCCTTGCCCATCGTGCCGGCATCGGACGCATAGTCGATGGCATCGTCGACGAGCTGGAACGCGATGCCGAGGTTGCGGCCGTACGCATCGAGCGCCTCTTCGGTGTCATGGTCGCGTTCGGCAACGACAGCGGCGATGCGGCAGGCGGCGGCGAAAAGGGCAGCCGTCTTCGAGCTGATGATGTTGAGGTAGCGTTCCTCGCCCAGCCCGACCTGGCGCTGCGCGGTCAGCTGGTTGACTTCGCCCTCGGCAATCACGGCGCTGGCATGGCTCAGGATCTTGAGCACCTTAAGCGACCCGTCCTCGACCATGAGTTCGAAGCTGCGGCTGAACAGGAAGTCGCCGACCAGGACGCTGGCCGGGTTGCCCCAGATGATGTTCGCGGTTCGCTTGCCCCGGCGGAGGTCGCTGCCGTCAACAACATCGTCGTGTAGCAGGGTCGCGGTGTGAATGAACTCGACCGAAGCGGCAAGCTTGTGGTGACGCGTTCCCGGATAGTCGAGAAGTCGCGCGCAGGCGAGAGTCAGCATCGGCCGCATCCGCTTGCCGCCGCCCGCGATCAAATGCCCGGCGAGCATCGGGATCAGCGGAATTTCGGATTGCATCCGGTCGAGAATGACCTGGTTGACCTGCGCCATGTCACCGGCGACGAGCGCCATGATAGGGTCGAGCGAGGGCGCGCGCCCCGCGCTGTTTGCAATACTCGTGACGGTGGCGGTCATCGGGTGTTCCTCTGGACGGCGCGCGTCGCTAAGGCAAGAGCACCGGGCGCCCAAACCTGGAGGAGATACGCACGTGACGGCTGACCGGTTGCACCTTTATCGCCAGAGCATCGACAATATCGACGCGGCACTGGTGTTCATGCTGGCCGAACGGTTCAAGGTCACGCAGGCGGTCGGCGTCTATAAGGCCGAGAATGGACTGCCCCCGGCCGATCCGGGCCGTGAGGAGCGGCAGGTGGCGCGCCTTCGCAAACTGGCGGCCGAGGCAAATCTCGACCCCGATTTTACGGAAAAGTTTTTGCGCTTCATCATCGACGAAGTGATCCGCCATCACGAGGCAGCGCAGAACTAGCCTGCGGTCGATGCGTCGTGAGGCGCAGCTTGGTGAACCGTTTCTGACCAGACCGGTCATGATCCTTTCAGGCGGACAGGCGTCTAAACGCACTGTCACCAACGTTTTGGTGATGCAGTGCAAAGGTACTCGAAATGAAAAAAATCATCCTCGCGCTCACTGCGGCCGCGACCCTGACGGTGCCAATGGCCGCGTCCGCGCAGGCGTGGCAGTCGGTCAACCAGCGTCAGTCCAATCTCTACAACCGCATCGAGCAGGGCGTCCGAAACGGATCGTTGACGCGGCCCGAAGCTCGCCAGTTGCAGAACCGCTTCGTCACGCTCGAGCGGCTCGAAAACCGCTACCGTGCCGGTGGGCTGTCGACATGGGAACGCCGCGACCTCGACCGGCGCTTCGACTTGCTGAGTCGCCAGATCCGTGCCGAGCGCCACGACCGGCAAGATCGCCGCTATCGCTAATGATGACGGCCCGGGTCAATGTCGCCCGGGCCGGTCTTCCTACCAGACTTTGATACGCTGGTCGGGCGCCAGGTAATATTTCTGGCCCGGCTTCACGCCGAACGCCTTGTACCAGGCATCGTGATTCCGCACGACATAGGGGCGCCATGCTCCCGGGGTATGCGGATCGGTCAGGATCTGCTGGCGGGTCGCCTCTTCGCGGGACTTGTTCTGCCAGACCTGCCCGAATCCTAGGAAGAAGCGCTGGTCGCCCGTAAACCCGTCGATCACCGGGGCCGGCTTGCCCTTCAGGGAGATCTTGTAGGCGTCATAGGCGATGGAAAGGCCCGCGAGGTCGGCCATGTTCTCGCCCAGTGTCAGCTCGCCGTTGACCTTCAGGCCCGCGACTGGCTCATAGGCGCCGTACTGCGCCACAACCTTGTCGGTATAGGCCTTGAAGCGGGTGACGTCCTCCTTGGTCCACCACTCCGCAAAATTGCCCTTCATGTCGAACTTGCGGCCCTGATCGTCGAAATGGTGGCTGATCTCGTGCCCGATCACGGCACCGATCCCACCATAGTTGACCGCCGGATCGGCGTTTGGATCGAAGAACGGCGGTTGCAGGATTGCCGCCGGGAAAACGACCTCGTTCATGAGCGGATTGGCATAGGCGTTCACCGTCTGCGGCGTCATGAACCATTCGCTGCGGTCGACCGGCTTGCCGATCTTGTCGAGCTGGCGCTGGTAGTTGAATTCGGCGACGCGTTGAGCGTTGCCCAGCAGGTCACCGGGAACCACCGTCAGTTTCGAATAATCACGCCACTTGTCCGGGTAACCGATCTTGGGCGTGAATGCGGCGAGCTTCGCCCGTGCCTTGACCTTCGTCTCGGGCGCCATCCACGTGAGGTTCGACAGGCGGATGTCCATGGCGGCGATCAGGTTGCGGACGAGCTCGTCCGCCTTGGCCTTGGCCTCTGGCGGGAAATAGCGCTCGACATAGACCTGGCCGACCGCTTCGCCGAGGCTGCCGTTGACGAGGTCCACGCCACGCTTCCAGCGGTCCTTCAGCTGCGGGGTGCCTTGCAGGGTCGTGCCATTGAACGCGAAGCTCTCATTCACGAACGCCTTGCTGAGCATCGGCGCGGCGCTGCGGATCGTCTGGAAAGTCAGATACTCGCGCAGCACCGGCATCGGCGTCGCGGCGAGTATCTTCGCGGTGCCGGTCAGCGCGGAGGGCTGGGCGACGATGACGATCGGCTGAGCGGACAGGCCCGAGACATCGATCATCGTGGCCCAGTCGAAGCCCGGCATCTTGGCTGAGAGCGACGCAGCGGGCATCGGGTTGAAGGTCTTTTCGACCTGGCGCTGCTCGGCGCGCGTCCAGTGCACTTCCGCGAGCGACTTTTCGAAGACGAAGATCCGCTGCGCTGCGCCCTCAGGATCGGGCTGCCCGGCAAGGCGCATCATTGTCGCGATGTGCGTCAGATAGCGCGCGCGGGTCGCGACCGACTTCGCGTCGTCCTTCAGATAATAATCCCGGTCGGGCATGCCGAGGCCGCCTTGCCCCGTGTAGACGGTGTATTTGCTGTTGTCGGTGCGGTCCTGTCCGACGCCCATGCCGATGGGCGTCGCGACGCCGCGCCGGTTCGCCTGCCCAAAGGCGCGCGCGAGATCGGTCGGGGTCGAGATGGCGGCGATGGCATCGAGGTAGGGCTTCAGCGGCGCCGCGCCCCGAGCCTCGATCGCGGCCTCGTCCATGAAGCTGGCGTAGGTGACACCGATCTTTTCGTTCAGGCTGCCGGGCGTGGCGGGCGTCTTAGCCGCATCCTCGATGATGGTCCGCGTGCGCTCGTCCGACAGGTTGCGCAGGATGCCAAAGCCGCCCCAACTGGCGCGATCGGCGGGGATTTCGGTCCGAGCCATCCAGCCGCCGTTGACGTAGGCGTAGAAATCGTCGCCGGGCGCGACCTTTTTGTCCATCGCCGTCAGGTCGACGCCGAAATCACCCAGTTGCGGCTTGGCGGTTTGCTTCGCTGCAGCTGGCTTCGCGTCGGGCTTGGCAATGGCAGGCGAAATGGCAACTGCAGAAACGGCGAGCGCAACGCCGGCGAGCAACACTGACTTCATCGGTGACGAATCCTCTTCATTTTTGTTGAGTGCTGTGTGACGCGCCTAATACGGACGCGCAAGATAATTACGCTCGTCTCGTCAAGTCGCGGCAGGCAGGCGGAGGCGGACCATCAATCCGCCCAGATCCTCGCTCTCGTCGAGGCTGACCGAGCCACCATAGATTTCCGCCACGTCCCGCACGATGGCGAGGCCAAGGCCCGTCCCGGGTTTCCCGGTGTCGAGCCGCGCGCCGCGGTCGAACAGATGCTCGCGCGCTGCTTCGGGGATCCCCATGCCGTCGTCCTCGATCTGGAATTCGACGAAACTACCCGACCGCGCGACAGTGATGAACACGCTGCCGCCACCGTATTTCGCAGCATTCTCGATCAGATTGCCCAGCATTTCGTCCAGGTCCTGCCGCTCGACATGGACCTGCGCGGTCTTATCGCCGTCGATATCGATTCGGACCTGGGCGTAAAGCCGCCCGACCGCGCGCTCGACAGCTTGCAGCGATGGCCAGGCGAGCGCCCGGCTGTGTGCATGGCCACGTCTCCCGACCGCACGCGCACGCGCGAGATGGTGATCGACCTGCCGCCGCATCGTCGACGCCTCGCGAATGACGGTATCGGCGAGATCGGGCGAACGTGCCGTAGCCGCATTCATGACGACGGTCAGCGGCGTCTTCAGTGCGTGCGCCAGATTGCCGGCATGGCGCCGCGCTTCTTCTGCCTGCTTCTCGTTATGCTCGATCAGGCCGTTGAGCTCGTCGACCAGCGGCGCAATTTCATTGGGCAACCGGTCTTGCTCGATGCGCTGGGCACGGCCCGCGCGCATTTCTGCAATCGCAAGGCGCAGTTTGCGCAAGGGCCAAAGGCCATACAGGGTCTGGAGCGCCGCAAGCACGAACAGGCCGAGACCCAGCAAGGCAAAGCTGCGCACGAGCGTCTTGCGCAACGTCCCGATCTGCTCGTCGAGCCCGGCCCGGCTCTGGGCGACTTGAAATCGCCAGATTGTTTTGGACAGCGGCAACGTGATGTCGCGTTCGACAATGCGCAGCTTCTCGCCGAGTTGTGCGCTGTCATAGAAATGCGCCGCCCGGTCGCGGTGGGGCGCACCGACGGCAAGGGCATGGTCCCACAGCGACCGTGAACGGAACGGGTCATGTTCCTTGCCGGTAATCTGCCAGTAGAGACCCGAATTGGGTTCGAGGAATCGCTGGTCGCCGAGCGGGCGGTTGAGCCGCACCTCGCCGTCGGGGTCGGTTTCGGCGCTCGCAATCATCGCCGTCTGCACATAATCGAGCTGGTCGTCGAAATTCTGCGTCACGGCGCTGACCAGAACGCGGTCGAGCGCGATGCCGCCCCCGACCAGAAGAAGCAGTACCCAAGCCGCGGCGATGCCGATCATTCTTCGTGACAGCGAGCCAGAGCGCACGGCGCTGGGCGCAGACGCAGCGGGGACCGGCACTACTGGCGCTGCGACGTTCGCCTCACGCGTCGGGTCGCCATCCTCCGGCCACGCGTTGCTGACGTCAGCATCTGCCATGTCAGGCAGGATCGTCCAGCGAATAGCCCAGACCCCGGATCGTCGTGATCACATCGGCGCCAAGCTTCTTGCGGATACGGGTGACGAACACCTCGATCGTGTTCGAATCGCGGTCGAAATCCTGATCGTAGATGTGCTCGATCAGTTCGGTTCGGCTGACGACCTTGCCCTTGTGATGCAGCAGATAGCTCAGCAGCTTGTATTCCTGCGCGGTCAGCTTGACTGGCTCGCCCGCCAGCGTGACCCGGCCCGAGCGGGTATCGAGGCGAACGTCGCCCGCGATCATTTCGGCACTGGCATTGCCTGCGGCACGCCGGATGAGTGCGCGCAGACGTGCGATAAGCTCTTCGGTCTGGAACGGCTTGGCGAGGTAATCGTCGGCTCCTGAATCGAGCCCGGCGACCTTGTCCGACCAGCTGTCGCGCGCGGTAAGCACCAGAACGGGGAAGGTCTTCCCTTCCTTGCGCCATTTGTCGAGCACGGTCAGTCCGTCCATCACGGGCAGGCCCAGGTCGAGGATGACGGCGTCGTAATTCTCGGTCTGGCCAAGATAGTGCCCATCCTCGCCATCGGTGGCGAGATCGACGGCATAGCCGGCGCCTTCGAGCGTGTTCTTCAACTGCGTGCCGAGCGTGGGCTCGTCCTCGACGATCAACAGGCGCATCTTGTTTCCCTTGTTAACGACAGTCGGTGTTTCCTGAACGGGGTTCGCCCCGAACTCAATAGGATGCTCAATCCCCCGCGCGCGCGACGATGCTGCCCGAGCGGCCATCGACATCGACCCAGATGACGCCGCCGTTGCGCATGAATTTCAGTCTGTAGCGGCCCGTCGACCCGTCGAACTCCGCCCCGATGTAATCGGCGCCACGGGCCTTCATCTGCGGGACGATGCCGTTCTCGATCGATCGTAGCGACATCAGCGCACCATCGCGCCGCGCCTGGTAGGCTTCGTCCTGATCGCCGCGATGCCATTGCGCCACCGCCGGATGGACAGCGGGAGACACAAGAAGGGCAAGTGCGAAGGCGGCTTTCATCATCATGCGGCATCGCATAGGGGCGACGGATTGAACAGCTTGTGAATGTGCTGTTCGTTCTTGTTCATACTCCCCCTTCCTGCGGAGGTGGGAGAGGGCTGGGGAGAGGGGCAGTCTTTCTCCACCTTGACCAGTTTTTTTCCTGGAGACACTGCCCCTCTCCCCGGCCCTCTCCCCTGAAGGGGAGGGAGAAAAGAAAGTTATGGCCGCCCCCATCCTCGCCTTTGAAGACCTTGGCCTCGTACAGGGCAGTGGCTGGCTGTTCCGCCACCTCGACTTGTTTGTGGCACCGCGCGACCGGCTGGCGCTCATCGGCCGCAACGGCGCGGGCAAGACGACGCTGCTCAAGCTGCTCGCCGGCCAGATCGAGGCTGACGAGGGGCGCCGGACGATCGTGCCGGGATCGCGAGTCATCCTGCTCGAGCAGGAACCGACGCTCACCGGCTTTGCGACGCTGCGCGAGTATGCGACGGCGGGCGACGTCACGACCCATGAGGTCGAGGCGATCGCCGACCAGATTGGCATAGATCTCGGCCGCGACGCGGCAACCGCATCGGGCGGCGAACGGCGGCGGGCGGCGATCGCTCGCGCGCTGGCGATGGACCCCGACGTTTTGTTGCTCGACGAGCCGACCAACCACCTCGACCTGTCCGCCATCGAATGGCTCGAGGACTGGCTGAGCCGCTATACCGGCGCGTTCATCGCCATCAGCCATGACCGGACCTTCCTGACGCGGCTGACGAAATCGACGATCTGGCTCGACCGCGGCGGCATCCGTCGAAAGGACATCGGCTTCGGCGGCTTCGATGCCTGGACCGACGAGGTCTATGCACAGGAAGCGCGCAACGCCGAACGGCTCGATGCCAAGCTGAAGCTCGAGGAACACTGGCTGCTGCGCGGCGTCACCGCCCGGCGCGCGCGCAACGAGGGGCGCAAGGCCAAGCTGATGGAAATGCGCGCCACCCGCGCATCGATGATGGGGCCGCCGGGCACGTCGAAACTGTCGATCTCGACCGACGATGTCCGCACGAAATCGGTGATCCGCGCCGAGCAGGTGAGCAAGTCGTTCGGCGACCGCACGGTCATCAAGGACTTTACGCTGCGCATCCAGCGCGGCGACCGGATTGGCGTGGTCGGCAGCAATGGCGCGGGCAAGTCCACGCTGCTGAAGCTACTGACTGGGGAACTCGCGCCCGACAGCGGCAAGGTGACGCTGGCGAAAACGCTCGACGCCGTCATCATCGACCAGCAACGCAGCCTGATGGCCCCTGACAAGAGCGTGCGCGACGTGCTGACCCAGGGTGGCGACTGGATAGAGGTCCAGGGAGTCAAGAAGCACCTGATCGGCTACCTGAAGGACTT
>JANMJZ010000158.1:0-7439 GCA_031371635.1 Sphingomonadales bacterium
GACCTTCCCCGGCGGAGGCGTGCCGGAGCTGATGGATGTCGCCCGCATCGCCGCAAATCTTTTCGCCGCAGGCCAGGAAACAACGGTGCGGCTGCTGAGCTACGCCTTCAAGGTAATCGGCGAGCGTCCCGACATACAGAAGCGCCTGCGCGACGACCGCAGCCTGATCCCCAATTTCGTCGAGGAGTGCCTGCGCATCGAAGGGCCGGTGAAGGGCGACTTCCGCCTGACGAAAAAGCCGACCAACCTGGGCGGCGTCGATCTTCCGGCGGGCGCGTTCCTGTACGTGTCCAACAGCGGCGCCAATCGCGACGCAAGCAAGTTCGAAAATCCCGGCGAGTTTCAGCTCGACCGCAAGAACGCCCGCCTGCATGTCGCCTTCGGCGCGGGTCGCCACGCCTGCCCCGGCGCGCCCCTTGCGCGCGCCGAAGCGGTCGTCAGCCTCAATCGCATGTTCGACCGCACGAGCGACATCCGTATTTCGGAGAAGGTGCACGGGCCTGCGGAGGCGCGCCGCTACAGCTATCTGCCGACGTTCATCCTGCGCGGACTCACCCATATCGCGCTGGAGTTCGACCCCGTCGAAGCTGCCGCACGATGAAGGTCCGGATCGACAACGACCTGTGTGCCGGGTTCGGCATCTGCGTCGGCATCGCGCCGGAAGTCTTTGAGCTCCACCCCGATGGCTATGCGACGGTGCTGGTCGACGACGTGCCGGTCGAGCTGCAGGATCTCGTCCGACGCGCGGCCAGCCAATGCCCGGCGCAGGCGATAATGCTGACCGACGACGCGGGCGCCTGACCTGTTCCAGCGGCGAACGGTGGCTTTCTGCCTATAGCGCGAACCGCGCGCTGACCCGGATGTCGCGGCCGGCAAGCGGGGCGAAATCCTTCAGGAAGCTCGCGTGGCGGCGCGCCTCGACGTCGAAGATGTTGTTCGCGGACAGGACGATACTGGTACGGTCGCCCTTGCCGCGCGGGTGCCAGGCAAGGCTGGCGTTGACCATCGTATAGCCCTTGGTCGGCGTTTCGAAGGCGGCAACGCGGTTCTGGTCCGCCGTCCATTCGACTTCGGCCCGCGCGTCGATCTTGTCGGATTGCGCCTCGAGCCCGCCAAGCAGGCGCAACGGCGGGATGCGCGGTACGGGACCGCGGCCGACGATCGTCGCTCTGGTAAAGTCGCCGACGCCGTCGAGGTTGAGTGCATAGTCGCCCAGCTGGGCGAGCCGCACCGAGGCTTCGCCCTCGACGCCGAAATAGCGCGCGGCGGCCTGGCGCGACTGGAACACCGGCAGATTATCGCGGACCTGCCCTGTCTCCACTTCGTAAATATAGTTCTCGAACCAGTTCTGGTACGCGGCAACCGAGAAGTTGTAGCCGTCGCCGTCGCCGCGCAAGGTGACCTCGACGCCGTTGCTGGTTTCCTTGACGAAATTCGGGTCGCCAATCTCGAACGCCTGGGTTCCGGCGTGTGGCCCGTTGGCAAACAGCTCTTCGGCCCCCGGCGCCCGTTCAGTGTGCGATCCCGACAGGCCGATCCTGAGCGCCGGGCTCAGCGCATAGCTGGCGCCGAGCGACCCCGAGAACGCGTCGAAGCGGCGCAAGGCAGCGGGGTTGCCGATAACGGCGCTGGCGTCCGCTTCGATGCGGCTATGTTCGTAGCGCGCCCCGATTTCCGCCTTGAACGGCCCCAGGTCGAACGACTGGAGGGTGAACAGCCCGGTTTGGTTCGTCGTGTTCTTGGGTACGAAGGCCTCTGCGCCGATGACGTTGAAGTCGCGGATTGCGACCTGCACGCCGCTCGCGCCCTGCCAGCGGCCACGCTTTGCCTGGACGAACTCGAGGCGCCCCTCCCACCCCTTGTTCAGGAACGTGGTGCCGATAGCGCCGGTCTCGTCGATCTCGGAATGCTTGTAGTCGGCGAAGCTGCCGCGGAAGCGGATCTTGTCGAGAAAGTCGCCGCCGACATTGACTTCCGCCCGGCCGTCGACGCGGGTCTGGCGGACTTGCAGGCGCACCTCCTCGGCAGTCACGTTCGGGTCGAGCGAATAACGTGGCGGCACGCCGTAGAGGCTGTCGTAATGGCTAACGTTGAATCCCAAATTGCCGCCGTCGGTAATGAGCGCCGTGCCGGCGCCCACGTCCCACGTTCGTGCCGCGCTGTTGGCCAGCGTGCCGCGCAAGGCAGCCAAAGCGCGAACCCCGGCGTCGGGGCTGGCCAGTGCCTGAAGCCGGAGGGCTGGCGACAGGCTGGAGCCGCCTGTCGAAAGGTCGCCGGTCTTCGAATAGCTGCCGTCGACGTGGAAAACGAGCTTCCCCGCGACCGGGACGTCGACGGTGCCGCTGGCCGAGCGCTCGTCGGCGGCCGACGCGTAGGTAGCGATGCCGTCAATATGGACGACCTCGTCGGGCACGCGGCGCGGAATGCGGCTGTCGACGACATTGACGACGCCCCCGATCGCGGACGAGCCGAACAACAGGGCCGCAGGTCCGCGCAGGACTTCGATACGGTCGGCGGTCAGCTGGTTGATGACGACGGCATGATCGACGCTGGTGTTCGACACGTCGATGCTGCCGATGCCGTCGGTCAGCACCCGGACGCGCTCGCCCTGGAAACCACGGAGAATGGGACGCGAGGCATTGGGACCGAAAGACGTGGCCGAAACGCCGGGCTGGTGCGCCAGCGTGTCGCCGATAGTCGGGCGAAGGTCGCGCGTCAGGGCCGTTCCGGTGACGACCGAGGTTCCCGACAAGACGTCGGCACGGTCGCGTTCGAACGGTGCGGTGACGATGATTTCGGGCGGCGCTTCGCTGTGATTTGCAGGCGGGGCGTCTTCGGCGAAAGCAGGTCCGGCCAGGGCGATGAGTGCGACGGTGACGAGCAGGGCGGCTTTACGCATGGTTACTCCTGAAAAGCTGCGCCGCCCCTAATCTTGATGATACATTATATCAAGTCCACCAAGAAAACGACCGGACGACAAAGCAGATCGTCCGGTCGCATGCAGTTACTTCCCCTTCGGCGCCTTCGCCGCGATGGCTTCGATCTCGATGAGGAAATTGGGGCCGGCGAGTGCGGCCACCTGCACTGTCGAGCGGGCGACGAGATTGGGGTTTTCGGCCGTCCCGAAGAACTCCTTGTAGCCGGCATTGAAGCCAGCGAAGTCCATCTTGCCGCCGAGCTTCGGGTCGCCGGCGACGAACACCGTCAGCTTGACGATGTCGGACATCGAATAGCCGAGCTTGGCAAGCGCCGCCTTGATCTTGCTGAAGGTGCTGATTGTTTGGGTCTTCGTGTCGCCGAAGTCGTCCATCGTCGCCGCCTTGCCCTCGACGATCGGATTGGCGAGCTGCCCGCTGAGCAGCACCATCTCGGCGCCCGGCGGAATGGTGACGCCGCCCAGGATGATGGCAGGTGGCGGATTGGTGTGGCGCACGATCGGTGCGCCTGTCGCAGGTGCAGCGACAACCAGTGTTGCCGCGAGCAGCGTGAAAATGGCCTTCATCGAAACGATCCCCTCTGTTGGACTGCAGGACGGGCGGCAGCGTAGCACTGCCGCCCGATCCCTCAAGCGCGTGCGATCAGAACTTGATCCCGCCGCGGATGTACCAGAACCCGCCCATGTAGCTGAGCGGCGATGCGTCGTTGTAGATGCGACCGTTGGCTGCCGCGCCGGTCTGCGAGAACAGGTTGCGGACGTCGCGCTGCGGATAACGGTCGAACAGGTTCTCGGCGCCGACAGCGATCCGGTAGCGTTCGGCAAACGTAACTCCCACTTCGAGGTCGAAACTCACGTCGGCGCGAAAGTCCTGGACGCCGGCCGGCAGGAACACCCCACCGACGGGGTTATCGTTGTAGGACGTGATCTTGCCGAAGTAGTTGAGCCGGGCAGTCGCATCGAAAATGCCCGAACTGAACGATTCGGCAAGCACCGCCCGCCATTTGGGCGACAGGCCCTCTATATTGGCGGCACGACGCAGGTCGATCGCGGCCGGAATCGTCCGCTCCGTCACTTTTGTCTCGTTGTAGTTGACGGCGAGCGAAGTGTTGAAGCTGCCGATGCCGGCGGTCGCACGGTGCGACAATACGACGTCCACCCCTTGTGTCCGGGTCTTGAAGCCGTTGGTGAAGTAGTTCACCTGACCAAGATCCGCCGCATTCGCTACACCCCGTGCCGCCAGCGCTATCCGGTCGGCCGCCGACACGTTGAACGAAGAGGTGATCGCGATACGGTCGCGCACGGCGATATTGTAATAGTCGATGGTGGCGGTGAAGCCGCCGCCGGGTGTCACAACAACGCCGCCGGAAAAGCTGACCGACTTTTCAGGCTTGAGCGGCTGCGACCCGAAGTACAGGCCGGTGACGCTGTCGGCACGGACGGTGGCGACAGCGACGGGCACGACGCTGCCGTTGGGAAACGCCGTCTGGACGTTCGCGGTCGCGGACTGGCCGGGTGTTGCGGCCCGGAACCCCGTGCTCGCGGCTGCGCGAAGGGCAAGCGCCTCGTTGATGGCCCAGCGCGCACTGATCTTGCCGTTGAACGTCCCGCCGAAATCGCTGAACCGGTCGTACCGGCCGGCAATGCCAAGCGTGAACCCCTTTGCAAGGTCGCCTTCGATGTCGAGATACGCCGAGTAGTTTGTTCTCGAACTCGTGCCCGCAGCGTCGGGGCTGTATCCCGGGAAGCCATTGGCGCCGATTGCCGCGTTGGCGATAAAGCGGGTGCCATCGGCACGCTGCACCGTTTGCGAAGCGTACGGCCCGATCTGGTAGGACGCGACCTCTCCGATACCCACCGCATAGGTTTCACGGCGGTATTCCAGGCCGCCGGCAATGTTGACCGGCGATGCCAGCCCCAAGTCGACCGGATAGCTCAGATCGAGGTTGAAGTTCGTTTCCCGTTGTTCGAGTTGCCCCAGGTAAAATGTCTGGGGAGAGTTCGGCCCGATCGACGGGTTCAGCGTCTGGTCCATGTTGTAGCTGATGCTGTTCTTGCCATGTGACGCACTGACATCGAACTTCATGCCGAAGTCGGTTTCGCCGCGATAGCCGATGGCGCCCGAATAATCCTCATTCTTGCTCTTGAAGAGGGGGACGAAACCATTGGGCAAGAACGTGCTGCCGCGGAAGATGCGGCCCGTTGCACTGTACACAGGTGCGCCGGCGGCAGTGAGCAGGCCTGGGATGGTGTCGAGGTAAATCGGCCCGATCGACTCTCCGAGCGTGAACGACGCTGCGGGTGTCGCGCCCGGAACGGAAGCCGCACCCGGCGTAACGGTGACCGCGAATGGGCGGCGATAGTTGAAATCGACTTCCTGTCGGGCAAGGCCGTAGTTGCCGAAGAAATAGACCTCATCCTTGTCCCCGACCGGGATCGCGGAGTTGATTACCAAGCGGAACGACTTGCTTTCCGGCTGGCCATAGCGAGTCGGCGGGCTGGGAACCTTGATACCCAATGCGCGCAGCGGTGCCGAATCCGGTCGGTCGAGGGCGCGGTTGAACAGGCCTTGCTTGTTGTATTCGGCCGAGACGTTGACATAGCCTTCGCCGAGCTTGAAGCCGACATTCCCGGAAAGCTGGAAGTCCTTGCCGTCGCCGACATAAGTCTGGCCGTAGCGGGCGTTGAGTTCGATGCCGCTGTCGTTGGTACGCAGGCCCAGATTGATGACGCCGGCAATTGCGTCCGATCCATATTGTGCAGCGGCTCCGTCGCGCAGCACCTCGATACGACCGAGCGCAACTGAAGGGATCTGGGAGAGATCAGGCCCCTGCGACCCGGCAGAAAGCGAATCGCCCGCAACCTGCACCAGCGCCGAGCGATGCATGCGCTTCCCGTTGATAAGCACCAGAATCTGATCCGGTGGCAGGCCGCGCAGCGTCGGCGGGCGGACGAAAGCCGATCCATCGGCACCGGCATTGCGTTGCTGGTTGAATGACGGCACCAGGTTCTTGAGGATGGTCTGCAGGCTGGGACTCGCCTGCGACGCGAGATCCTTGGTCGTGAACACGTCAACTGGGACCGCCGATTCGGTTACCGTGCGACCCGTGACGCGCGTCCCCGTCACGATAATCTCGCTTCCCGCCTCGACGTCAGCTTCCCCCGCCGGTGCGCCGGCCGCCCATGCAGCCTGTGCCGTCGCCAGCAATGCGAACGCGAGCGCGCTGCGTGAAGTTCTGGTCATTCTAATCATCGTAAAAGGCCCCCTTGTTTTTCTGGTGAGCCCTTCAGGTGTTCTGCTCCGGTCGCGGGGCTTTGCGCCCCGGCTCTGTTGGTCCGTTCCTGCGAAACCACCGGAAAGCTTGAACTTTCTCCTTACATCATGCGGCCAGGCGGCCGGGATCGGTCTGGGCACGGGCGCTGACCTGCTTGGTCAGCGCCGCGACGGTCGCATGCGCCGACTGGATGCCGCCTTCCTGCCATCCCGGCGTCTGGCTGAGCGCGGCGCTGGCAAAGAAGTCGCGACCCTCGGGCTGGCACAGCAGCCGGAAGGCAGGCGTGTCGTTGTGCCCCTCCTGCGGCCCCTTTTTCTCCGGGTTCCAGTTGGGCCACGGTCCAAGGCTGTAAGGCACCTTGATCCAGTTGACCGCGAGCGGATTGACGCAGTCGTCGCCGTGCCCAGGATGCGCCTTTTCGATCGCGGCGCGCGCCATGGCGATCTGCTCGGCGATGCTGTGCTTCACGAATCTCGCGCCCGCTTCGCCCGAGCTGTAGCAGCCAAGGATCATGCCGCGCTCGCTGTGCAAACCGGTGGAGGGGTACCAGATCAGCGAGGTTTCGCCGCCGACGAAGCTGATGCCGCCGTAGATCTGATCGCGCTCCCAAAAGCGGGGCGCTTCGAAGGCGACCTTGTTGGAATTGTCGTAGACGACGCTGGCGATGGCGGCGGTGACCGGCTTCGAGAAATTGCCGTCGATCTTGGCCAATACCGGGAAGGGAATGGTGCAGACGCAGTAATCGGCCTTCAGCGTCCGGGCGGCCCCACTCGCCTTGTCGGTGAAGATGATCTCGACGCCCTTGGCATCGTGGCGGATGCGCTGGACTTCCGCCCCGCGGATCGCCCGGGTCTTCAGGTTACGCTCGATGCCGACCGAGATCTGGTCCATGCCGCCGACCGGCTGGAACATCGTTGCCTGCATGTAGAGCATGTCCTCGAACAGCGTCATCGGCAGCTGCTGGTTGCCGAGCAGCGTGCCGAGCGGTGTCGCCTTTGGCGCGGTCTCGAAGCTCGACGTGCCGGCGCCCGGCGGCGTGCCGAAGCCCGAGCGCACCGTGCCCCTCGAACGCGAATTTGTCGTCGAGGTCGCCATAGAATTTGAGGAAGGGAAGCAGCTTTGCCTTGTCCTCCGCCGACAGCGCCTGGTCGAGCGAGCCCTGGTTGAGCGCCTTGGCCAGCAATTCGGAGATATGGCCGCGCGTATCGTTGATCGCGGTGCGCATTTTC
>JANMJZ010000245.1:0-6049 GCA_031371635.1 Sphingomonadales bacterium
GGCCGTATTGGTGGCGAAGTTGATCGCAAAGAAGTTCTTGCCCTGAGTGATGGCATTTGCGTCGAGCGAAGCACCCGCCTGTGCGCGCCGCGCTGCGAGAACGCCCGAGTCGCAGGCCTGCTGCAGGCGGGACTTGATGAGATAGGATCGGCCGATATCTACCGCCGAGCCGACCATCCCGGCGAGGGGGATCGTCGCCATGGCGATCATGGCGAGCGCGTTGCCGCTTGCGTCGTGGCGCAGGCGTGCCAAAAGCCCGCGATATTCGCGCGCATCACTTTTTGCCGCTGACGAGAGTTTCATGCTTTTGAGCCCATTCATGTACAGCCACATGCCTGCCCTCATGCGGGCATCAGGGATAAGAGCTTCTGAATCGAATGGGTTAACTCGCTGTTTGCCCTGTTTCTTGCCATGATCGAACTGAAAGACCCGGACCGCGTCTTCGCCTTGAGCCATGTTCCTGCCACTGAGCGGGCAGCCGTGGCCGCGCTCTGGGCGCTCGACGAGCAGATGGGGCAGATTGTCTCGTCTACCACGCAGCCGATGGTCGGACAGATGCGGCTGCTGTGGTGGCGGGAGGCTCTAGAGCAACGCAGGTCCGGTCATCCACTGCTCGTTGAACTGGCATCGGTGTTAAATCGAGGCGTCGATGGGGACGCGTTGGGCCGGCTGATCGACGGATGGGAAGAACTGCTCGAGCCGCTGCCACTCGACGAAACACAGCTGGCGTCATTTGCGGAGGCGCGGGGCGGGCAGCTCTTTGCGCTCACTGCCAGGATCTGTGGCGTGGGGTCGGTGCCTGGGGCGGGGGCGTTATGGGCGCTTGCCGACTTCGGGCTGAGGTGCTCGGACAACGAGACGTCAGAGCGAGCACTGGACATGGCGGGCAGAATACTGCCTGATGTCAATGTGAAAGCGTTACCCCGCGCCCTGAGAATACTCGTTCGTCTTTCCAGGAGAGATATCGTGGAACGCAGAAGAGTTACGCGAACACCATGGCAATTACTGATAAGTGTTGCCTGAACCTTTTCATCTGAATTACCCTCATTTGCTGAGGGAGACGACTCACGTGAAACGAATTGTTGCAATTGCAGTATCAGTATTACTATTCCTGACCGGTGGCATTTTCATCTGGCGTGCGCAGGCCGAACGGGGGAGCGTCGTGCCGGCCCCGCCGAATGTCCAACACGCTACACCAATGGGCATTGCCGATCTGGCCGGTCCGCCAGCGGCCGGCGAACGAACGCGCGAAGAGAAGCGCTTTTCCCGGTATGACCAGGATCGGAACGGGGCCGTCGCGCGCGAGGAATATCTGGTGGCGCGGCGCAAGAATTTCGAAAAGCTGGATCTCGATCGCGACGGCAAGCTGGGGTTCGAGGAATATGCGGTCAAGGCGGTGTCAAAGTTCGCCGCCGCCGACAAGGATCGCAACGGCGCGCTGAACTCGGCGGAGTTCGCGCTGACGCGGGTAGTTCGCAAGTCGGCACCGAAATGCGCCTGCCGCCCCGTTACGCGAGCTCCGTCTGCAGCCCCTTCGCCGGAAGCGCCCGAGGACCCGCCGGAAGAGTAGCGATCCATTCGGTCAGGTGTTCGCGCGCGCGGGCCGAATACATTCGCTTGCGATCCGCCTTTTTCGACTTGCCGGTCAGGTTGAGGGGCGGGAAGAGCCCGAAGTTGACGTTCATGGGCTGGTAGGTGCTGGCATCGGCGCCGCCCGTGATGTGCGCCAGCAGCGCCCCGAAGGCGGTCGTCGGCGGAGGCGGGGACATGACGTCGCCAGACAGGTCGGCCGCAGCAAAGCGCCCGGCGAGCAGGCCGACGGCGGCGCTTTCCAGATAGCCTTCGCAGCCCGTGATCTGCCCGGCAAAGCGGATATGCGGCGCCGATTTCAGCCGCAAGGTCGGATCGAGCAGCACCGGTGACTTGATGAACGTATTGCGATGCAGACCGCCCAGCCGCGCGAATTCGGCGTTCTGCAAACCGGGGATCATGCGGAAAACGCGGACCTGTTCGGCGTGTTTCAGCTTGGTCTGGAAGCCGACCATGTTCCACAGGGTACCGAGCGCATTGTCCTGGCGCAGCTGGACGACCGCCCAGGGCCAGTGACCCGTCTTCGGATTGTCGAGCCCGACCGGCTTCATCGGGCCGAACAGCAAGGTATCCACCCCGCGTTCGGCCATGACCTCGATCGGCATGCACCCCTCGAAATAGGGGGTGTTGGCCTCCCACTCCTTGAACTCGGTCTTCTCTCCGGCAATCAGCGCGGCATGGAAGGCGAGATATTCGACCTTGGTCATCGGGCAGTTGATGTAATCTGCCCCGTCCCCGTCGGGCGAGCCCTTGTCCCAGCGCGATGCCTTCCAGGCGATGTCCATGTCGATACTGTCGCGGTGGACAATAGGCGCAAGGGCATCGAAAAAGGCGAGGCTGTCCTCGCCGGTCTCCGCGCCGATTGCGGTCGCCAGCAGTGGCGCCGTCAGCGGGCCCGTCGCCACGATTGCCGGGCCATCGGGTAGGGCGTCCACCCTTTCGCGCACGAGATCGACGTTGGGATGCGAGGCAAGGGCGTCGGTCACGCTTTGCGAAAAGGCGTCGCGATCCACTGCGAGGGCCGAGCCCGCTGGCACCCGGTGCCGGTCCGCCTCACGCATGATGACCGAGCCCAAGGTGCGCATCTCCTGATGCAGCAGCCCCACAGCGTTGGACTCGGCATCGTCCGAGCGGAAGCTGTTCGAGCAGACGAGTTCGGCAAGACTGTCGGTACGGTGCGCGGCTGTGCCATCGCTGCCGCCGCGCATTTCCGAAAGGCGGACCCTGTGACCTGCCTCGGCCAATTGCCACGCGGCTTCGGACCCAGCCATGCCGCCGCCGATGATGTGAATGTCGTAAGTCATACCACGCCCATAAGGCCCCTGAACGCCAACGTCACCGTAGCCTTGCAATGTCCGATGTCCGGGGCTGCAATGCGCGCCTGAGCTTTCAGGTGCCACAGCACATGACCAACCTGGGCCGTTGCCATTCCAGTTCGCTGGCGGTGCGCTTCGATGGCGCGTCTGGGCAGTAGGGAAATGGCATGCAGGGAACTAATCATGATTGGTACTGTGCAAGAAGGGAGGTGTCTCATCGCAGACTAGTAGGATCTAGCCCTGCTTTGTAAGTAACGTCGTGATCAAGCAAAAATAGTTAATGGCAATTTCGGTCTGGCCAGCGGAGCTCGATGAACATGACAGGCAAAACTCGTCTCTATTGGGCGGTTGCGTCCCAAACTGGGAAGAACCGTTAATTTTCAATTCATAATGACCATGGACTCTGGGAGTTGAGAGAGCGATAACAATGTCGACAGCTCCTAACAGGGCATGGCTACCAAGGGGAAAAATGGTGAAGAAAGTTATTCTGGCCGTCGGCAGTGCGATGTGCATGCTGGCTTCGACACCCGCTTATGCGGTCTTGAACATTCCGGTGCCCACCAGCGCCTACATCACCTACGGGGGTCTGGACTGGGCCTGGGCAATCCCGCTGCCCGGTAGCAGCTTTCCCAGCGCACTCAGCTACCAGGGAACGCAGGGATGGCGGGCCCCGACCGTAGCCGAACTCAGCGCTGCACCGCTCGCGACCGACTTCCTGAAGGCAGGCGGAAACACTCCATTTGCCGGGACGGGCGCTGACGGTTCCACTTTCCAGGCAACGAACGCTGCCTACACGGCGGCACGCAGTGCAGGAGCTTGCGCCTCCGTGTATTTTAACACCGGCTACAATCATTGTGACTGGCAGGACGGCAACGGGCAGACATATGGACCGTGGGCCGGGACGGCGGGCGCTGCTAGTTTTGCTGATCAGCTTTTTGTCCGCTCGGTCGCTGTGCCTGAGCCCGGAACGTGGGCGATGATGCTCGGTGGTGTTGGCATTCTGGGCGGCGCACTGCGCAATCGTCGCCGCCGCGTCAGCGTCGCCTACGCCTGATCAATTTGATCCCAATTTAATGCTAAGCCGCCGGCCGCAAGGCCGGCGGCTTTTTTTATGGCCTGTCTCAGCCGCCGCGATTTGCTTTAGAACGCTTTTGCGAGAGTCGACCTATTCAGCTTCTTTTCATCGCCCGACGCCGAGCCCGCAGCCAAGGATTGCAAGTAATCATTCCAGAAGCGTGACTAGCGCGTCCGTTCGCTGCGGTAATAGCGATATGCCGTCCATACTGCAGCCGCGTTGAGCAGATGCCACAGGGCATGGCCCTGAACGAGGCTGGGGCCATCGCACCAGGTGCGGGTGAGATCGGCGATCCAGATAGAGAAGGCGGTTGCCTGAAGCGCCATGCCGTAGACGTACCAGCGCACCTCAACGCCGGGGCGGCGGGGCCGGGCGAAGGTCAGCTCGACGACGATGTCGGCGGCCAGCACCACCGCAAACAGCCAGCGACGGGTTTCCGGGACGGCGACCAGCAAGCCGATGAGAACCGCGCACAGGGTGACATAGAGCAGGACCGCGGGCCCATTGCCGAGCAGGCGCCAGCGGCGGAAGGCCCAGGTCAGCGTGAAGGCGCTGAACAGGTACATGCCGACGACGTCCCAGAACTGCCCCCAGAGCGTCAGCGTCGCGTGGAGCAGGAAACTGCCGACACCGATGACGATGGCCGTCAGCGCGAACCACAGGGCGGGAAGGCCGGCGAAGGGGGTGCCGACGCTGCGGCGACCGGCTTCGCGGGCAACCCAAAAGCCGACCACGACAAAGGCGAACGACGACCAACTGTTCGCCGGCTGGAGGATCAGATGTCCCGTGCGCGGGATTTCGCAGAAGCAATGCGTGGCGAGGCAGGTCGCAGGCAGAAAGCGCGTCCAGTCGGGGCCGATCGTCGCGAGAAGCGCATAGGTCGCCAGCGCCGTAAGAGCGGTGAGGATCACGGAAAGGCCGAGTTTGGCGGGCATTGCCGTACTGTTGAACCGTGCACGCGTCAGCGGCAAGGCGCGACTTTTCTTCTCCCCGTCGCGAGGGCGGTCTAGCTGCGTTTCAACTTAACGAGTGCCGCATCCAGCGCGCCGAGGAAGCGCGAACGGTCTGTTTTTGCGAAAGGGGCGGGGCCGCCGATGATATCGCCGCCCGCACGCAGGTCGGCCATGATCGCGCGCGTCGCGACGGCGCCGCCGATCGAGGCCGCCGTGAACGGCTTGCCGGTGGGCGCGATTACGGTGGCGCCGGCCTTCACGCACCGATCGGCGAGCAGGATGTCGGCGGTGATAACAATGCTTAGCGGAGTCGCACGTTCGGCGATCCAGTCGTCGGCCTCGTCGAAGCCGCTGCCGACGACGATGCGTTCGACGAGCGGGTGAACGAGCACGCGGAACGGGCTGTTGCTGACGATCTTGACGGCAACCGCATGCCGCAGCGCGACCTTGTAGATATCGTCCTTCACCGGGCAAGCATCAGCGTCGACGAAGATCTGTAGCTCAGGCAAAAAGGCAGCCCTTCGACAAGCTCAGGGTAAAGGCCGTTCGTGCTGGCATCTTCGATGACTAGCGCGCGGCGCGGTGCGGCTTGCCCTTGTAGGGCGGCTTGCCGCCGCCGGGCGCACTGCGGGAAAGGGTCGGGCGGTTGGGGCCGTTGCGGGCGGGACCGCGCTGATGCTCGTCGGGCGAGGGGCCGTGGTGCGGGGCGATATGGATGCCGTCCTCGCCCTCGGTGCCCTTGGTGCGCTTCAACGCGTCGGCGAATTTGTCGGCGGCGGCACGGACGACCTGGAAATAAGTTTCGGTCGCAGCAATGCGGATCGCGCCGATCTCTCCCCGGGTGATGTGGCCGCGACGGCACAGGAGCGGCAGGATCCAGCGCGGGTCGGCGTTATGGCGGCGGCCACAATCCATCTTGAACCAGACCGTGTCCTCGAACCCGGGGCGAGGCCCGTCGGCGCGATCGGGCCGTGCCGAGGCGTCGAGCAGTTCTTCTGCCTGCGGCATCTTGGCGCGGTGCACGCGGACGAGGGCGGCGGCAATGTCCTCTGGGCTGCGCTCGGCGAGCAGGCGCTGGGCCAGCTCCTTGTCCTCGTCGTCGGTCTCGACCGGCT
>JANMJZ010000254.1:0-4381 GCA_031371635.1 Sphingomonadales bacterium
GCCCTGCATCTTGGTAAAGGCGATCAGGTCGCCCCGCGGCGACCAATCGGGCGTGGCATAGCGGCCACCCCCGAAACAGATGCGCTGCTGGTTGGAGCCAACCGCGGTAATGACGAAAAAAAGCTTCGAGCCCGAACGGTCGCTCTCGAACACAATCTTCGTCCCGTCGGGCGAAAAGCTTCCGCCGACGTTGATGCCCGGCGTGCTGGTCAGGCGGCGCGGGGTACCGCCGGTCGCTGGCACGGCATAGATGTCGGTATTGCCTGCCTGGCTCATCGAATAGAGGATCGTACGGCCATCCGGCGACCAGCGCGGCGCGAACGCTGCCGAGCCGCCCTCGGTCACCAGCCGCTGCCGTCCGGTACCGAGCTCGTACACGTAAATGCGCGGGCGCTTGTTCGCGTAGCTCAGATAGACGATCGACTTGTAGTCGGGCGAGAAACGCGGCGTCAGGACGATGTTCTGGCCGTTGGTCAGGAACCGGTGGTTGGCCCCGTCCGAATCCATGATCGCCAGCCGCTTGACCCGGTTTTCCTTGGGGCCGGTCTCGGCAATGTATGCCACGCGACTGTCGAAGAACGGCGTCTCGCCCGACAGGCGTGAATAGATGGCGTCGGCACATTTATGCGCGGCACGGCGCCAGTCTGAAGGCTGCACCACATAGCCGACGCGGGTCAATTCGCTCTTGAGCGCAACGTCATAGAGATAGCAGCCGACGGTGATTTCACCGCCCGGATTGGCACGTACGAAACCCTGGACGAGCGCGGCCGCGCCGCCATTCGCCCATCGCGCGAAATCGGGTGCTGTGACTGCGGCGAACTCGATCCCGGGAACCCCGGCAGGCCCCATCGGCTTGAAGAGACCCGAACCGCGCAGGTCCGCCGCAACGACCTCGGCGACCTGTCGCCCGAGCGCATCGGTACTGCCCGCGGCCGTAGAGGCGACCTGCGGCGTCGGCATCACGGGGACGGCGATGACGAGGTCGTTCGTCGATTCGTCGGTGACATCGACCTTGATCTGGGCGGCAGCGGGCGCCGAGAGCATTAGCGCCAAGAGAAACGAATTCAGCTTCATCATCCCAACCTCTTGTCGAAGCCGACCGGCTCCAGAACCTTCCATGCGTCGTAAAGTTCTGCGGGCAGGACGAACGGAGCTGCCAGCCGGACAGCCTTCACCGCCGCTTCCTGATGCAGTTTTACCTGCGCGCGGTTGCTTGCTGTGATGCCGGTCGTCTCGATGACGCGCACCGCCGCGACCTGCCCGTCGCGCGTCAGCGAAATGCTAAGCGTCGTTCGCAACTGTTCGGCATCTGCCCCCGTCGGCGCTTTCCAATGCGGTTTCAGCTGGCGCAGCACTTCGCGTGCCAGCGACGCTTCCACTGCGGGGCCAGCTGCCGCCCGCGGCGTCTGGGCCGTGCTTTCGCTGGGGCGATCGCTCACACCCTTCAGGAAATCGGCACCCAGCCGCGAGCCGCGCGGCGTTGCCCCGCCGGGGCGGGGCAGATCGAGCGCCAGCTTGGGGCGTGGCGGTGTCGGCGCTGGCTTCGACGCTGCCTTGGGCGCTGGTTTCGGGGCGGTGCTGGGTGTGGGCGCCGGCGTCGCGACCTTCGGCGTCGGCTTTGGGGGCACAGGCTTCGGCGGCGCAGGCGCTGGCGCGACCTTCGGAGTCGGTGGAGGCGCCGGCTCTGCCACCGGCGCTTCCCGGGGGGCGCCGACTTCGGGCGCCGCGCTGGAGGCAGGCTCGACGGGCGAGGGATTGGGTGCGGTATCCGTCAGCCCCACCTCATCGACGATCTGGATATCGACCGGCTGCGTCAGCGGTGGCACCGGCTTGGGCGCGGTGATCAGGCCGAGCGACAGCACGCCGAACAGCAGGATATGTCCCGCCGCGGCGACACCCAGTCCGGTAGCATCAGCGCGCTGCACGTTCGCCCTCGACCGTCACCAGTGCCACGCGGGTCAATCCAGCACGGCTCAGTTCGCCCATGACGCGCATGACCCGCCCATAGTCGAGCGCGCGGTCGGCGCGCAGGAACACCTGTGGCCCCTGATCGCCGGTGCCCCTGGCGGCGATACGCGTCAGCGCGTCGGGAAGCCCCGCCTCGGGCACCTCCACATCGTTGACGAATATCTTGCCGGTGGCATCGAGTGAAAGCTGCACGGGCTTGGCATCCTGATCGAGCGCCTTGCTGCGCGCGTCGGGCAGGTTCACCGGGACGCCCGCCACCAGCAGCGGCGCGGTCACCATGAAGATGATCAGCAGCACCAGCATCACGTCAACCATCGGCGTTACGTTGATCTCCGCCAGTGGCGCGCGGCGGCTTCTCGACCGGTGGGAGGGCGTCTGAATCACAGGACGTCGAGCTCGCGCGACAAGGTGGCGTGGAAGCCATCGGCGAACCTTCCGAGGCGCGCCTCGACGCGGTTCAGGCGGTGGGAGAAACGGTTATAGGCAACAACCGCGGGGATCGCCGCGAACAGGCCGAGGGCGGTCGCAAACAGCGCTTCCGCAATGCCGGGCGCGACCACCGCAAGCGACGTATTCTGTGCCGCCGCAATACCGGTGAAGCTGCGCATGATGCCCCAGACCGTCCCGAACAGCCCCACGAAAGGCGCGACGGACCCGATGGTCGCCAGCCAGTTCAGCCGCTCGGCAAGCTTGTCGACCTCTGCCGCCACCGCTGCGCCCAGCACAACGGTCAGGCGCGCCCGCGTACCTTCACGGTCGATCCTGCCGCCGCGCCCCTTGGTCGATTGCCGCCATTCGGCCAGCCCGGCCCCAAAGACTTTGGCACTGGGCACTTCGCTCTCCCTGTGCTCACGCGCGAAGGCCTCGACATCCTCGGCATTCCAAAAGGCGACTTCGAAGGCGTCCGACCCCTTTGACGCGCGACCGATGCGCAGCAGCGACGCGATGATGATCGCCCAGGTCCAGATGCTCGCTGCCAGCAGCAGGAGCATGACGGCCTTCACGACCAGATCGGCCTGCAGGAAAAGGGCGGCCGGCGACATCGTCGTGGCGTCGGTCGACAGGGACAGGACTTCGTTCATTTACGCACTCACCAGCTTTTGAAAGGCCTCGACCCAGGGTTTCGGTTGCCGCTGCGGCCGCCCTTCCCGCGTCAGGAACGCGGCGGTAACGGTCGCTTCGGTCAGTGTTTCATCGCCGCGCATGACCGCCTGATGAATGGTCGCGGTCGCCGCACCCACGGCCTGCACATGGCTGACGACGGTCAGTGCGTCGTCAAGGCGCGCGGGGCGGCGGTATTTGATCGCCAGATCGGCGACGGCGTAGACCCCTGCGTTGCTGTCGAACGCGGCGCGCTGGTCGATGCCGACGCAGCCCAGCATGTCGGACCGCGCGCGTTCCATGTAGCGCAAATAGTTGGCGTGATAGACCACGCCCGACAGGTCGGTGTCCTCGAAATAGACGCGCACCGGAAAGCGGTGGAGCGGGCCATCGAAGGAACCGGAGGCGGGCGTGGGGTCGAGCATCCAGCCTGCCTTACCGCTCCCGATTCGCCGCGGGAATCCCCAATCGTCGGTTTGTCCTACCCGTCGAACAATCCGTCCTGCGATCCGGCCGGCGGATTGAGGCCCAAATGCTTCCATCCCAGTGCGTTGAGGCAGCGCCCGCGGGCCGTGCGGGCGACGAGGCCGAGCTGGATGAGATAGGGCTCGATCACTTCCTCTATGGTGTCGCGCGGTTCGCTGAGCCCTGCGGCCAGCGTCTCGACGCCCACAGGACCACCTTTGTAGATGTCGGCGATCATCATCAGGTAGCGGCGGTCCATCGCGTCGAGGCCCATGGCGTCGACCTCCAGCCGGGTCAGCGCGGCGTCAGCCACGGCGCGCGTCACGCTGACGTCGCCCGCGACATTGGCGAAATCGCGGACGCGGCGCAGCAGGCGACCGGCGATGCGCGGCGTCCCGCGACTCCGCTTTGCCACCTCGGCCGCGCCATCGGGGGCGATGTGCAGATCGAGCAGGGTCGCGGCACGGGTGACGACACGTTCGAGTTCCTCGACCGAGTAGAAGTTGAGCCGCACGGGGATGCCGAAGCGGTCGCGCAAAGGCGTCGTCAGCAACCCCTGCCGCGTCGTTGCGCCCACAAGCGTGAACTTCGGCAAGTCGATCCGCACGCTGCGCGCCGACGGCCCTTCGCCGATCATCAGGTCGAGAGCGCGGTCCTCCATCGCTGGATAAAGGATCTCCTCGACGGCAGGCGCGAGCCGGTGGATCTCGTCAATGAATAGCACGTCGCCGTCCTCGAGATTGGTCAACAGCGCCTCCAGATCGCCCGACTTGGCGATGACCGGCCCCGACGTGGCGCGAAAGCCCACGCCCAGTTCGCGCGCGATGATCTGCGCGAGCGTCGTCTT
>JANMJZ010000258.1:0-2497 GCA_031371635.1 Sphingomonadales bacterium
AGTGTTCGCCATTCCGTCCGGGTAGAGGACGAACAACTCGCGCTTCCCCAAGCGCACCTGTTCGTTCTTGATCCCGATCACGCCGTCGAGCGGATGGGCTGGAAGCGCCCCATCCACGAACAGCGCCATTATACGGTTGCCCGGTGCATCCACAAATGGGTTGCGTGCGAGCGTGTCGGCCATCTCGGCAGCGGTTCGCACGATCACGCCGACGCTCTTGCCGGCAAAGGCGTGTAGCTGATCCACCAGCGCGGATCGCACCTGATCCTTTGCCCCTCTACTTTGAAAGACGACGTTGCCGCTGGCGATATAGGTTTTCACCTTCTCGAACCCGGCCGCCTCACACATTTGTGCCAGGGCCATCATCGGCAGCTGGCCAGTGCCACCGACATTCACGGCGCGAAGCAGGGCGACATATCCGGTCAATTTCGCCCCACGTGTCCCACAATCCTCGCCGCTATACGACGTGACGGCAATTCTCAATTCATGATCGCTTGCGGGAAAGTCGGTAGTGCGAGGGACGGCAGCTATTGGCTAAAGCTGTCTCGAAACCTGCCTGTCGCCTTTCCACCCAAACCAAGACATTCGGCCTCGCCCGAACATCATGTCTATAGTGGAAAGCGGTCCGTCTGCTCTTGGGTTCGCGGTCGTTAGCCGGGAACGGCGAGGTTTGGGTGGCCGCTGGACCCGCCGCCTACCACACAAAATGGTGGTTTCCTGTCTGTCCGCTTTTGACATCTTAATCGGTCGAAGCAGTCATTCAAAGGAACTAGCGGGCACGACAGAATTGCGCCCTAATTGTCGTCATGAAATGGACCGGCCGGCGTCCCTAGCACCTGCCGAAAAACCAGGGGCGTATCCATACTTCCGCGAAAGTCAGCAAGTGAGACTTGGCCGCCTTTAACCGGGCCAAGGAACGCGATTTGACGCCCTTGACCCGGTTCTGCGATCAGAAGCGATCGCTGTTCATCACCTTGGTCCAGGCCGTTGCGAAATCATCGACGAACTTGCGCTGCGCATCGCGCATTGCATAGACTTCGGCCACCGCGCGGAGTTCTGAAGTATAGCCGAACGCGAGATCGACCGTGGTCGCGCTCCACTGTTTCTGCCCGGTCGCACGCTTCGAGCCAATATAGGCCGCGCCTTCAGGATCGGCTTTGGCCCAGACAGTGTCCATGTCGAGCAGGTTGGTGAAGAAGTCGTTGGTCAACTGACCTGGGCGCGTGGTCAGCACGCCCGCTGGCGAATGGCCCTCGTTCGCGTCGAGCACTCGTAGTCCGCCGACCAGCACGGTCATCTCCGCTGTGTTGAGACCCAGCGTTGCCGCCTTGTCGACCAGCGCTTCGGCCGGTGTCAGTCGCTGTCCGGGCTGGTAGTAGTTACGGAAACCATCGGCCTTGGGCTCAAGATAGCCGAAGCTCTTTACGTCGGTCTGGTCCTGCCGCGCATCGGTACGGCCGGGCATGAACGGCAACGTGATCGGCGTGCCAGCATCGGCTGCGGCCTTTTCCACTCCCACGTTGCCGCCCAGCACGATCAGATCGGCCAGCGACACCGGCCGGTCCTTGTGGCCGCGCGCGAGTTCGTCGCGGATCGCTTCGTAGCGCGCCAGCACGGTCGCCAGTTCCTGCGGATCGTTGACCGCCCAGTCCTTCTGCGGGGCCAAGGCGATGCGCCCGCCGTTGGCGCCACCGCGCCAATCGGTGTTGCGGAACGTCGCCGCCGCGGCCCAAGCGGTGCGGACCATCTGCGGCACGGTCAACCCGCTGGCCGAGATCATCTGCTTGAGGCCCTTGACGTCACCGTCGGTGATCAGTTTTCCCGCCTTGGGGATTGGGTCCTGCCAGACGAAGTCGTTAGCTGGCACCTCGTCGCCAAGATAGCGGGCCTTGGGCCCCAGATCGCGATGCGTCAGCTTGAACCAGACTGTGGCGAATTCATCGCGGAACTGGTCGGGGTGCGTGCGGTAGCGCTCGATCGTGTTGAGGTAGGCCGGGTCGAGCTTGAGCGCGACGTCGGTGGTCAGCATCATCGGCGCGTGGCGCAGCTTGGGATCGAAGGCATCGGGTACCAGCTTGGCTGCCTTGGGGTCCGAAGGCTTCCACTGCACGCCGCCGCCTGGGCTGGGGGTTTTTACCCAGTTGTACTTCAGCAAGCCCTCGTTGTAATTGTTGCTGAAACGGGTCGGCGTCTGCACCCAAGCGCCTTCGAGCGGCGACGTAATCGCATCTTTGCCTACGCCCGTGCCGCACGAGCTCTGATAACCAATGCCCTGCTGCTCGACTGGCGCGCCTGCAGGCTCCTTGCCCTGACAAGCTGCCTGGTTGTGCGCGCTGTGCGCCTTGCCGATGGTGTGGCCGCCCGCAATCAGCGCCGCGGTTTCGCGATCATCCATGCCCATGTTGCCGAACGTTTGTCGGATGTCATCGATCGCATGCGCGGGATCGTGATCGGCTAGGTGGCCTTCGGGATTGACGTAAATCAAGCCTTGCGTGCT
>JANMJZ010000279.1:0-7563 GCA_031371635.1 Sphingomonadales bacterium
GAGGTGGGCAAGGCTGACTTCACCCGGCTTGACCCGCAGTCCCCCGCCCGTGAGCGCTGCCATCGAGGCGGAATGATGTGGGTTGCGGAATGGCCGCGTGCGGATAAGCCGGCCGCCGGCAAGTTCGCCAGCCACGCTCGCGACCATCGACACCTCGAGCGCTTCGCTAGCGGTAAGGTCCGGCAGGATTCCGGGAATGCACGCCGCCATCAGCGATTTGCCCGACCCCGGAGGACCGATCATCAGCCCCTAAGGAACCTGTGGACCCAATTAGTCCGCACTATCAGGCGTGAACGTTTTGGCCGCGCCTCGGACATCCACAGGAGAACTACCATGGCCCAAGGCGTGAAGCTTCAAGCGCTGCCTATCGACATTTTTACGCACGCTCCTCGCGTCTACAGCTACACCCGCTTTTCGACGCCTGAGCAGGCGCAAGGTGACAGTCGCCGCCGTCAAACGGAGGGTGCCCAGAAATGGACTGAAAGGAAGAACGTGGAGCGCACGGCAATGGGCCTTCCTCCCGTTTCGCTCGACCATAAGCTAAACCTGTTTGACCTTGGCGTGACCCTCGAAAAATGCACGGTAGTCCCCTGTCCGACTGTGCGTGAGGTCTCAGAACTCTTGATATGACGCAAGGACAAACGCTGATTGGCTGAGCGGCTACTGAAGGTCTTTACGTTCTTAAGGGCAGCAGGTTGTGCCCGCCAGCAGCCGAAATCTCGACGGCCCGCTTGGCGGTCTCCTGCCCTTTCACTTGCTTCAGGTCCGGCCCAAGGTCGCGGGGCTCGACAACCCCGGCAACCGGCGGTGGCAGCAGCACGGATCCCTTGAAATGGTTCAGCAGCGACAGCAGGTCGGGCGCCGCAATCACTTCCACTTCCCCGGCCCATGCCGCTTCGGGCCCTTGCGGCTCCGGGCAGATCAGCCCCTGCCCCGCCGCAGACGCGTGGATGGCCGCTAGCAAGACGCCGGGCGAGGGCGCTACCCGCCCATTCAGCCCTAGCTCGCCCACCACGACATAGCCCGCCAGCGTCTCCGCATCGATGATTCCCATCGCACCGAGCACGGCGAGCGCAATCGGCAGGTCGTAGTGCGAGCCTTCCTTGGGCAGGTCGGCCGGAGACAGATTCACGGTGATGCGCTTGGGTGGCAGCGCGAGGCCGAGCGAGGCAATGGCGCCGCGCACGCGCTCTCGGCTTTCATTGACCGCCTTGTCGCCGAGACCAACGACGTTGAACGCAGGCAGTCCCGCGATGAGCGATGCCTGCACCTCAACGCTTCGCGCTTCCAGCCCGAGATAAGCCACCGTCGGCACTGTCTCGACCATTTTTTCCCCGCCCCCGGGCTATGCAAAATTTGATTTAAACGCCTTCGACTTGCGAACGCAACGGCTACTGCCCACATCATTGTTATGTCGATGAGTAAGCGCTGGCGGGCATTCGAGGAAAGTGCGATCGGGCGTAACGTTCTCGTTGCCGTCGGCATCCTGCTGATCATAGTCGGCGTGATCATCGGCCCGCTACCGGGGCCCGGCTTTATCCCGCTGTTCATCGGCGGACTGACGCTGTTGCTTAGATATGCAACCTGGTCGAAACGCCTTTACGTGCGCATGAAGAGGCGCTGGCCCAAGCACGGCGCCTTTGCCGACAAGGGGCTGCGTCGGGCGAGTGCAAAACGGCGGGCGAAGATCGCAGCCGCGCGCAAAGCCGATTGACTTTTGCGGCCCTCGCTCATA
Source organism: Sphingomonadales bacterium (assembly GCA_031371635.1). Classification (GTDB taxonomy): domain Bacteria; phylum Pseudomonadota; class Alphaproteobacteria; order Sphingomonadales; family Sphingomonadaceae; genus Sphingomonas_O. The sequence goes on from JANMJZ010000279.1 coordinate 1,736, forward strand.
TGCGCCCGTTCATTGGCGGTCGTCCGTTCGGCGGGCGGCCTTTTTCTTGTTTCGATTTCGAAGGCATGAGCGATGAAGCGCACTTTCCAGCCCAGCAACCTCGTCCGGGCTCGTCGTCACGGTTTCCGTCACCGGATGGCGACAGTGGGCGGCCGTGCCGTGATCCGCGCGCGTCGCGCCCGCGGCCGTCACAAGCTGTCGGCCTGAAGACACTCACCCGGCGCGCCGATTTTCTCGCGGCAAACGCGGGAAAACGCGCGCCCATGCCGGGTTTTGTGCTGCTCGTCCGCGATCGGCGTGATGCCGACGACACGGCCCGCATCGGCTTTACCGTTACGAAGAAAATCGGCAACGCGGTCGTCCGCAATCGGATGAAGCGCCGGCTGCGCGCACTTGCGCGCGACGTGCTGTTTGTCGAGGGCGTCGCGGGCGCAGATCATGTCCTGATCGGCCGTGCGGGCGGCGTAGAACGTGACTACCAGCTTTTGAAGGCCGAGCTCGAGAAGGCGGTCGGCAAGGTGAAGCGGTGATTACTCGTCTCCTCATCGCGTTTACCCGGGCCTGGCAGATTGGCCCATCCCGCGTCTTGCCGCCCAGTTGTCGTTACGCCCCTTCGTGTTCGGCCTATGCGATCGAGGCATTGGGGCGCTATGGGGCATTGAAAGGTGCCTGGCTGTCGGCCCGTCGCCTCGCCCGCTGCCACCCCTGGGGCGGTAGCGGATATGATCCCGTTCCTTAGAATAAACTAGCGAAAGCAACGCACTCGTGCAGTCCGAACAGCGCAATTTCATCCTCGCCATCGTGTTGTCGGGCCTCATCCTGTTCGGATGGAGCACGCTCGCGAGCCGCTGGTTTCCGCCGGCCAATCCGCCCGTGACCAAGGTACAGGGCGGCAAGACGACGCCCCTGCCCGCGCCCGGCGCGCCGCCCGCCGTAACGGCTCAGGCCGCGAAACAGACCCGCGAAATAGTGCTGGCCGCATCGCCGCGCCTTCCGATCCGCAACGCAAAGGTAACGGGGTCGCTCAATCTGAAGGGCGCGCGCATCGATGACCTGATGCTGACATCGTACCGCGAGACGGTTGCCAGGAACTCTCCCAACGTTCGCCTGCTATCCCCGCAGGGCGCACCACAGGCCTATTTCGCCAGCTTCGACTGGATGGGCACCGGAATCGCCGTGCCGAACGCCGATTCCATCTGGACCGCCGACAAGGGTGAGCTGACCCCTTCGTCGCCGGTGACGCTGCGCTGGGACAATGGCCAAGGCCAGATCTTTGTCCTGAAGGTCGCAATCGACGAGCAGTATATGTTCACGATCGATCAGCGAGTGGCCAACACCAGCGGTACACCGATCGTCGCCCGTCCCTATGCCGTCGTAAACCGCACCGAAAAGCCAGCCGACCCGGATAACTGGATCGCGCATGTCGGCCCGATCGGCGCGCTAAACGGGGCCGTGGACTATGACGTCACCTATGAGAATTTAACCGGCAAGGACCCGAGCTTCTTCGGCAAGATGTTCGGCACCAAGGCGGTTGCGGGCGTCAATTCGGCGACCAGCACCGGCGGCTGGCTGGGCTTCGGCGACAAATACTGGCTTACCGCGCTCGCACCCCAGGGCGCTGCGAAGATCGACGCGGGCTTCCGCGCCGGCGAAGGCAGCTACCAGGCCGACTTCGTGCGCAGCCCCGTCACCGTCCAGCCGGGGCGCGGCGCCAGCGTCGTCACCCATTTCTTCGCCGGCGCCAAGCAGATCAACGTCCTCGACGGCTATGAAGCCGATCTAAAGATACCGCTGTTCGGCAAGGCGATCGACTGGGGCTGGTTCGAGGTATTCGAAAAGCCGCTGTTTCACTATCTCCACTGGCTGTTTGGCATCATCGGCAACTTCGGTTTGGCGATCATGGCGCTGACCCTGACCGTGCGCGGACTGATGTTCCCGATCGCCCAAAAGCAGTTCCAGTCCATGGCCGCGATGCGCATCGTCCAGCCGAAGATGAAGGCTATCCAGGACAAGTGGAAGGACGACAAGGCACGCCAGCAGCAGGAAATCATGCAGCTGTACAAGACCGAGAAGATCAATCCGCTCGCGGGCTGCCTGCCGGTCTTTATTCAGATGCCGATCTTCTTTGCCCTCTACAAAGTGCTGATGCTGACCATCGAGATGCGGCACCAGCCGTTCGTCGGCTGGATTCAGGATCTGTCGGTCCCCGATCCCCTGACGCCGGTGAACCTGTTCGGACTATTGCCGTTCACCCCGCCGCACATCATCGCAATTGGCGTGCTGCCGATCATTCTGGGCGTGACGATGTTCATCCAGTTCAAGCTGAATCCGCCGCCGCCAGACCCTGTGCAGGCGCAGATGTTCTCCATCATGCCATGGGTGCTGATGTTCGTCATGGCGCCGTTCGCCGCCGGTCTGCAGCTTTACTGGGCGACGTCCAATATTCTGACGATCGCGCAGCAGAAATGGCTTTATTCGAAATACCCGCAGCTGAAGAATTCGCCTGCGGCACCGACAGTGGCATGAACGACGACGTCGCCGACCCCGATCTGACCGAGTCCGCGCGAAAGATCTTCGCGGGTCCGATCGCGTTCCTTAAGTCGGCGCCTTCGCTCGTGCACTTGCCCGAGCCCGACGTGCCCGAGGTGGCGTTCGCGGGACGGTCGAACGTGGGGAAGTCGTCGCTGCTGAACGCGCTGACCAACCGCAATGGCCTCGCCCGAACGTCGAACACGCCGGGGCGGACCCAGGAACTGAACTTCTTCGACATCGGCGATCCGTTGCGTTTCCGCCTGGTCGATATGCCCGGCTATGGCTTCGCCGAAGCGCCCAAGGACGTGGTCAGGAAATGGCGTTTCCTGATCAACGATTACCTGCGCGGACGCCAGGTTCTGGGCCGCGCATTCGTCCTGATCGACGCGCGCCACGGCGTGAAAGCGGTCGACGAGGAAATCATGGACATGCTGGACGCCGCTGCCGTCAGCTACCGTATCGTCATCACCAAAGCCGACAAGGTCAAGGCAACAGATCTGACTGAGGTCACGACCCGAACCGCAGAAACTGTCCGCAAGCGCGCCGCCGCACATCCCGTGATCATCGCCACGTCGAGTGAAAAGGGCATGGGCATAGCGGAGCTGCGGGCAGCCGTGCTGGAATCGACGCTGCGCTAGACGCGCTTGCGTTCGTATTCGGTACCGTCCTTGCGGGTGTACCGGTCGTCGTCGGTGAACATCATGTCGATATCCGAATAACCGCCACCTGCGCGCGGCCCCGCGCCGATCGCGACGAAGACGCAGTCATCAGCGCTTCTGTTGATCAGATGGTGGCCGTTGACCGATCCCTTCGCCCAGGCTGCGCAATCGCCAGCTCTCAACAGCGTCTCGCCCCCGTCCTCGATCAACACCGCCTCGCCAGCGATCATCACAACCATCTCGTCTTCGCCTTTGTGCCAGTGCCGTTGCGACGACCAGGCTCCCGGCTTGAGTAGGACATGGCTGGCCGCGAAATGGGTGAGGCCGGCCACGGGAGCGAGCCGCCGGTACCACCTTCCGGCGACAGGAGCGTCGAAGGGCGCGGGATATCCCGTTGCATTAGTTTGCGGGATAGCGTCGAGGTCGAGTTTCGGCATAGGAAGCAAGCATGACCGATGCCCTCGCCCTCGCCAAGTCCCTGATCGCTGCCCCAAGTGTAACGCCCGCAACCGGGAGCGTATTTGATGTGCTCGAAGCTGCGCTGAACGCTCAGGGTTTTGGCGTCGAGCGATTCATCTTGGGGCAAGCTCCCGATGGACCGGTCGAGAACCTGCTTGCCACGCGAGGATGCGACGAGGGTCCGCATTTTGCCTTTGCCGGGCACCTCGATGTCGTCCCGCCGGGAGAGGGCTGGGTATCCGACCCCTTCGAACCAATCGTGCGTGGCGACCTGCTGCATGGTCGCGGCGCAGTCGATATGAAGGGAAGCATTGCAGCATTTGTCACTGCTGCGGCAAAGATACCGGATCACGCGGGAAGACTAACGCTCATCATAACCGGAGACGAAGAAGGGCCCGCAACCTACGGCACCGTCGCCCTGATCGACCGAATGGCAGCGCGTGGCATTCGGCCGGATCTCTGCCTTGTCGGCGAACCGACGTCATCCCAACGGCTGGGAGACACGATCAAGATCGGGCGCCGCGGCTCGGTCAACATCTGGATCGAGGTCACGGGCACCCAGGGTCATGTCGCCTACCCCCATCTTGCCGACAATCCGCTGCGGCCACTCGTCGCGATCTTGTCTGAAATAAACGCGATCCGCCTCGATGAGGGGACTGAATGGTTCCAGCCGTCGCACATCGAAGTGACGACAATCGACGTCGGCAATCCCGCCACCAATGTCATTCCGGCCAGGGCTAAGGCGCGTCTGAGCATTCGCTTCAACGATCTGCACCGTGGAGAAGACCTTGTCCTGCGCATTCGCGATCTTGCAACGGCGATAACGCCCCGCGCTTCAATAACGGCGAAAGTGTCGGGTGAAGCTTTTCTGACCCCGCCCGGCACGTTGAGCACGCTTGTCGCTGGCGCGGTACGTCAGGTCACAGGCATCGAAGCCGCACTGTCCACGACTGGCGGCACGTCCGATGCCCGGTTCCTATCGAAGCTCTGCCCCACCGTGGAATTCGGTCTGTGCAATGCGACGATGCACAAGCTCGACGAGGCCGTAGCGATCAAGGACCTCGCGGCGCTGGCCGATATCTATGCCCGCATCCTTTCTGAGGTACTGCCGGCCCAGGCGCGATAATCCGCTTCAGCCAAGGGCGGCGCGATGACGGGGCCCTGCGCGGCGTCACATCCCATCACGCGCAGTATGTCATATTGCGCCCGAGTTTCGACGCCATCCGCGATTGCCTTGGCCCCGAGGCCATGGACGAGCGTGATCACCGCCTGAGCCATCTCGCGTGCGGCGAGATCGTTTTCGATGCCTGCGACGAGGCTTGCATCAAGTTTGACGAAGTCGAAGGGCAGCGACCTCAGGCGCGCCAGACTGGACGACCCAGAGCCGAATGCGTCGATGACGATCGTCGCACCTTCGTGCTGGAGCAGTCGGACCTGGTCCAGTACCTCACTGCGACATTCCATCAGCACGGCTTCACTTACTTCGAATTCTATAAGCGAGAGGCTCGCCTTTGAGAGTGCGAGAGCGGAGTGGAGCCTGCTGAAGAAATCGGGCCGGGCAACTTGCCGCGAGCTCAGGTTCACGGCAATCCTTGGCGCAAGCGGATCGAGCGGCCAGTCGGCGATGCGCCGGGCCAGTTCGTCGATAGCCCAGTCACCGAGCTCTACGATCAACCCGCTTTCATCAGCACATTCGATGAAGCTCGCCGGGGCCCGCAGCCCATCGACGGGGTGGTTCCACCGCAGCAACCCCTCGACCGCCCGCACACGGCCGTCGGAAAGCGCCACCTGGGGCTGAAAAACCATCATGAACTCGTTGCGCGCCAATGCCTGACGCAGTTCGACTTCGAGCAGCGAGCGCTTGGCGATGCGTTCGGCAAGCTGCTCGGCGTAGAATTGGTAGCGCCCACGTCCGCTGGCCTTGGCATGATACATGGCGACATCGGCGGCGCTGACCAGCGCCGATAAAGTGCCACCATGTTCAGGCGACAGCGCGATGCCGATCGACCCTCCGACGGTCACCTGCTGGCCGCCGACCTCGAACGACTTCGCCAGCGAAGCGACAAGATGATCTCCAATGCGTGCAGCGTCTTCACGGCCCTCCACCTGCGGGAAGAACAGAGTGAACTCGTCACCGGCGTAACGGCCGACAATGGGTTCGCCGCCCGCGCCTCCTCG
>JANMJZ010000278.1:0-6607 GCA_031371635.1 Sphingomonadales bacterium
TCTCGGCCGCCCGCTCCAGTGTGGCGAAGGGTTCGTCAACATCGACCCTATGGCGTTCGACGATCCAGCAACGGGCAAGCGGTGGCTTTACTGGGGATCGGGTTTCCAGCCGATCAAGGTGCAGGAACTCGGCTCCGATCGCATCTCTTTCGCAGCCGGCAGCGCTCCCCGCAATCTGATCGCGCCGATCGCCGACGATCGGCCCGACAATTACAGCCGTCTGGTCGAGGGCGCCTGGGTCACCCGTCGCAACAGCTGGTATTACCTGTTTTATTCGGGCGACAACTGCTGCGGTCCCAGGGCGCATTACGCAACGATGGTGGCGCGCTCGCGGTCGGCGACCGGCCCGTTCAAGCCGCTCCCGGGTCGGGTGCATGCCGCTCGAGGCAACTGGCTGGCCCCCGGGCATAATTCCATCATTCAGGACGCACGGGGCCGGTACTGGTCCTTCTATCATGCCGTCGACCGGCGGCGGCCGCAGAGCGCGCCGGATGGCGAGATCAACAGCCGGCGCGTCATGCTGATCGATGAAATAGTCTGGACGCGCGGCGTGCCCGAAGCGTCGGGCGGCGCTATAGGGGTTCCATGATGCTTCGCCTTGCGAACGACAGCCTGCAACTGGACATCGCACCCGAGATGGGAGGCGGCATCGCGCGCCTGGATTATGTCGCTCATGGCCACCGCCAGCCCATATTGCGCCCTGCCGCTGACGAAGCTGCCGATGTGCTCGGCATGGCGAGTTTTCCACTCGTCCCCTATGCAAACCGCATCCGGGGGGGCACGTTCGTGTGCGACGGTCGGCGCGTGCATCTGTCGCCGAACATGGCGGGCGACCCCAGCCCGCTCCATGGGCAGGGCTGGCTCCGTGCGTGGAAGGTGGACTTCTCCACCGAAAATAGTGCGCATCTGACCTTCGTTCACGACGCGGGCGAATGGCCGTGGCAGTATGAGGCGTGGCAGGACTTCCGCCTCGACGCGACGGGCCTCGACGTCATCCTCGGGTGTCGCAACCTGTCGGAACAGCGAATGCCCTGCGGCCTTGCCCAGCATCCCTATTTCCCCTGCGATGGCGCCACCCTGATCGATGTTGAGGTTGCCAGTGCGTGGACGGCGGACGCGCAGACTTTGCCGGTCGAGCGCGTGCCGCCGCTGGAACGCTACGAACTTCGGACGCGACGCATATGCGGGGCAGACCTCGACAACGCGTTCGACGGGTGGAACGGTACGGCAAGGTTCTTCTGGCCCGGTCAGCCGATGCGTGCGGTGATGACGTCACCGGACGCGACGCGCTTCCATGTTTATTCTCCGACGGAGGGAGGTTACTTCGCAGCCGAACCGGTACAGAACGCCGTGACCGCGCTGAACGCACCGCAGGAAGACTGGGACCGGCTGGGCATCGCCCTGCTCGAGCAAGGCAGGGCACGCGAGATGCATATGCGCATCGCGCTGGAGCCGGTGTAGGTCCGTTCGTTCCCTAAAATCCTTCGGGCATGTCGATCGCTCCCACGACCTCCCGGTATCGTGCAATGGCATAACGGTCGGTCATTCCGGCGATGAAATCGCCGATGTGACGGCTGCGTTGGGGTTCGCTTTCCGGCAGCGTTTCGCGCCATTCGTCGGGCAGGCGATCCGGGCGCTGCGCATAGGCGGTGAAAAGCCCGGTTACGAGGTCGCGTGCCCGGTCGGCGACCTCGATCTGGCGCGGGTGATGATACAGGTTCTCGTACATGAAGCGCTTCAGCACACGCTCGTCCTCCGCCAACAAGGCGGAAAAGCCCGAGAGTGCCTGGCCCGCCGCGCGGACGTCAGCCACGCTGGCCACTCCCGCGTCTGCCGCACGACGGCGGGTCTCGTCGATCACATCATTGACCATCACGCCGATCTGCTGCCGGATGAGTTCGGAACGAAGGCGGCGTGGCGCCACATCGGGATAGCGGCGCAACACCGCTTCCCAGCCCCTTGCCACCATCGGCAGCGCGACCAGCGCGTCGAAATCGAGCAGTCCGGCACGCAGGCCGTCATCGATGTCATGATTGTCGTAAGCGATGTCGTCCGCGACTGCAGCGACCTGCGCCTCCAGCCCCGGCTGGCTGTGCAGGTCCAGGGGAAACGCGGCATCGACACCCGCCAGCGCCCAGCCGGGTTGAGCGACAGGGCCGTTATGCTTGGCAAGTCCCTCCAGCGTTTCCCACGACAGGTTCAGGCCGCGCCATCGCGGATAGGGTGAATCTATCTGCGACAGGACACGCAGCGTGTTGCCATTATGGTCGAAGCCGCCGACATCGCGGAGTGCATCCTTCAGCGCATCTTCCCCCGCATGGCCGAACGGCGGATGGCCGATGTCATGCGCCAGGCACAAGGCCTCGGTCAGATCTTCGTTCAGGCCCAGCGCCCGCGCAATCGTCCGGCCGATCTGCGCGACCTCCAGGCTGTGGGTCAGGCGCACGCGGAAATGGTCGCCATCGGGTGCCACGAAAACTTGGGTCTTGTGGCGAAGGCGGCGAAAGCTGATCGAATGGATGATGCGGTCACGGTCCCGTTGGAACGTCGTGCGCGGCCCCCGCGTCTCCCCCATTACTTCGAAATGCTGGCGTCCACGACTGAGCGCCGGGTCGCTGGCAAGCACGGCGAGCGATCTCATTTAGCGGCGATCTTCTCGACTTCCTCACCCGCGTCGCTGTTGAACGTCATCGCGCTGACGCCGTTCTTGGCAAGCTTGCCAACCAGTTCGCGCGCTGCTGTCGTCGACTTCATCGGCCCCACCAATATGCGATTTGTCGCCTTGTAGGGCGCCGCCCAGCCGGACAGCCCCTTCAGCGCGGCTTCATTGTCGGACCGGATGCGCTTCAGCGTCAGGCCCAGACCACTGTCGTTGCGCCCGGTCGCGACCTGCACCCAGATACGTGCCGGGTTGCGCCTGGCCGCCGCTTCCTTTTCAGCCTTTTCGCGCTTGGCCGCTTCCTCTGCCGCGGTCTGCGCGGCAAGCTGCGCCATTTTTTTCTTCGCCGCCGCCCGGGCCGCCCGCAGTTCTACCGCATTCGGCAGAGTGGCCGCAGACTCGCTTTCCCGCTCGATCCCTTCCAGCAAACCGGCAAGTCGCGACGACGACGTGGCGACGGGCGCTGTCACGGGTGAAGCGACAACCGGCGCTGGAGGTTTCGCCACCGGCATTGGCGGAGTCTCGAAAGGCTGATCGGCAGGTGCCTCTGCCGGTGGTCCGACTTGCGCGACCACGACGGCAGGCCCGGCTGTCGCTGGTGCCGTCGGGATGGTCGGCAGTGAGGGCGAGGTCGTCGACGCGAGGGCTGCCTGACGCGAAACAATTGTGCCGGGCGGTATCGGCACAGAAGCGCCGGGCCTGGGAAGTGCCACGTCCGGGGGCGGCAGCTTGGGGGCATCGACCCGCGTTACCTTCACGGCGTCGCCCTTGGCTTCGGACGGCATGCGCGCTGGATCGACGGGACCTGATCGTGTCCCGATGCGCCTGCCCGGCGCCGCAAATGACGTCTCCGATCCGGTGAAGCCCGGTGCCACTGGCGGCGTGGCGCTCCTTGCTGCGGACTTCGCTGTCGCCCCATCCGACCCGGGCCAGCTCCGCGCTGGGACAGGAATCGCCCCAGCGACGCGAACCGGCTGTACCTCGACGGGACGGCGGCCAAGGGGCTCTCCCGATGGGATCAGACCGCCATCTCCAGATGCCACAGGACTGGTGCGCGGCAATCCTTGGGCCGATACCAGTCCGGACGACGTCAGGCCCGAGCCGGTCTGTACACCCAGGAACGGATCGCCCGTCTGGACGGCGAGCTGGGTGCCGTCGGCAGGTACTGTCCCGAAATTCACCGCGTGCGCGCGTTCGGCCGCGTTGAGCGTCGCCAGCCGCGTGAGCAGCGGCGACATAGCGTTCGCCATCGCAGGCGCCAGCAGCTGGCGGGCAACGCCATTTGCCGCAGGCACGTCCCCGGTCATCGCCATGATGAACGCACGTGCCCGCCACGCGGCCTGATCCTGCTTGCGAAGCAAGGGATCGAGCATGGCCATCGCCCCGGCCCGGTCGCCCGAAATACCCAGCGACAACGCGTATCGCCGCACCAGTTCGTCATCGCGGCCCCGCTGGAACGCCGTCGCGTAATCGCGCTGCGCCCGCTTGCTGTCGCCGCGCAGGTCATAGGCGAGGCCCCGGTCGCGCGCGATGTCCGCATCCGGTACGCCCAGCGCCGTCGCCTGCGCGAACAGGCGCAGCGCATCGTCCGGCCGCTCGATCATCACCAGCGAAGAGCCCAGCCCTGCCTTCACCCGCCCACTCGACGGCGCGACATCCTCTGCACGGGCGAAAAAGCCCAGCGCCGCATTGGCATCCCCGACATCGAGCGCCGCGGCGCCCGCCCCCATCAGTGCGTCCAGATCGCGCGGCGAGGACGCGAGCACGCGGATATAGCGGCCAAGGCGCTCGACCGGATCGTTCGGATTGGCGATCGGCTGGACCAGCGTCACCGGCTGCGCAAGCAACGGCGCCAGCGGACTGCAGAGCATGGCCGGACCCAGAAGGGCGGCGGACAACAACCGGCGCGACGCAGCGGGCAAACATGTCATAGGGCGCATCAGCTAGTGCCGCCCGTCTGGCGGGGCAAGCCGCAACCTGCGCGGCATCGGATAAGCTTGCGCCGGTCCGCCCCCGCCAAGGGACGAAACCGGCGCGGCTGTCGAAATGACGATTACTGGTTGTTCTGACGGTTGAGGAAGCGCGGTATGTCGAGGGGGTCGGTCTTGGCCTCGACCTCTTCCGGCTTGATGGTCGAGCGCGCGATGTTCGACATACGCTCGAACAATGTGGCACCAGCAGCCACCGGCGATGGCGCGGCGCTCGTCACCCCTGCCTCGGGCGCAAGCCAGCGGCTGCCTGTCGCGGCAGGCACCGGGTTGGGCACGATTTCCTGGTCGAGCAACAGCTCTTCACCCGCACCCGTCGTTGAGGCAACAGGCATTCCCTCGACGGAGGGATCCTCGAAACGCACGGGCGCAGCGGCAGGCGCCTCGGCAACTTCCGTCAGTTCCAGCGGCTCGTCGATCACCTCGACGGCCTCGGGCGCCTCGAGAGTCATCGGCGCTTCTTCGACGACGGGCTCGGCAGCCTTCGGTGCCATCACCGGCGCCTTGGGCTTCAGCCCCGGAAACGCGAAGACGCGGGCAGGTTCGGGCGCGGAGGCGGCATCGGCTTCGATACCAGTGGCGACGACCGACACGCGGATCTTGCCTTCCAGCTCGTTGTTGAACGCCGAACCCCAGATGATGTTGGCATCCGGGTCGACCAGTTCCTTGATGTGCGAAGCCGCTTCATCGACTTCCATCAGGCGCATGTCCTCGCCACCGACGATCGATACGATCACGCCCTTGGCACCCTTCAGCGACACGCCGTCGAGCAACGGATTGGCGATGGCCTTTTCGGCGGCCTCGATGGCACGGTTGTCGCCCGATGCTTCGCCGGTGCCCATCATGGCCTTGCCCATCTCGCCCATCACCGAGCGGACGTCGGCGAAATCGAGGTTGATCAGGCCCGGCATGATCATCAGGTCGGTGATGCCGCGCACGCCCTGCTGCAGCACTTCGTCCGCCATCTGGAACGCTTCTTTGAAGGTCGTCGACGGATTGGCGATCAGGAACAGGTTCTGGTTCGGGATGACGATCAGCGTGTCGACGTGCTTCTGAAGCTCGGCAATACCGGCTTCGGCCGACTTGGAGCGCCGCGACCCTTCGAACGCGAACGGCTTGGTGACGACGCCAACCGTCAGGATACCCTTGTCGCGAGCGGCCTTCGCGATGACCGGTGCCGCGCCCGTGCCCGTACCGCCACCCATGCCGGCCGCGATGAAGCACATGTGCGCGCCCTCGAGCGCCTTTTCGACGTCGACGATTGTTTCCTCGGCCGCCGCCTTGCCGATCTCCGGTCGCGAACCCGCACCCAGGCCCTGCGTGATCTTGAGACCCAGCTGAATGCGCCGTTCGGCCGCACTGGTGTTGAGCGCCTGCGCATCGGTGTTGGCGACGATGAAGTCGACACCCTGCACGCCCGACGCGATCATGTTGGCAATCGCATTGCCGCCAGCGCCACCGACACCGATCACGCTGATACGCGGGCGAAGCTCATCGACTTCGGGCGGCAAGAATTCGATGCTCATCCACTGATCCCCTTATATATGGTGGAAGCGTAACGAAATGCCCCCAACCCCTTGTGCTTCATCGAAAACACTGAATCATCAAACGCCCGGTGGCGCAAGCTATTTCAATAACCATAACGAAATGCGGTCATCAACTTTTTCACCCATCCGCCACCGGCAGCGCGCGTAACCATCTGGTCCGACGCGATCGAGCGCAGGTCCAGCGGGTCGGATGCCGCATAATGGATAAGACCCGCAAGCGTCGCGAAGCCGGTACCCGAGTGCGCTTCGGGCAGACCGTTCAGTCCCCGGGGCCGTCCGAGTCGTACGGCACGGCCAAGCGCACCCTGCATATAGTCGGCAAGGCCCTTCAGTTCGGCGCCGCCCCCGGTTAGCACGACCTGGCGCCCGACAGGGCCGGTAAAGCCCAGCTCCTTCAACTCGCGCGCGATCTC
>JANMJZ010000292.1:0-7688 GCA_031371635.1 Sphingomonadales bacterium
GCCCGCGCGCGCCTGCGCGCACGCGAGGCTGGTGTCCCGGCCCGCCACCCGCTAGAGCGGTGTAACTCATACGTCATCGAAAGCAGCGCGCAATAATGAGCGACGAGAACATCCTCGCCGACCCTTCCGATATCTCGCCGATCAACATCGTCGATGAAATGAAGTCGAGCTATCTCGACTATGCCATGTCGGTCATCGTTTCGCGGGCGCTGCCCGACGTGCGCGACGGCCTGAAGCCGGTTCACCGCCGTATTCTCTGGGCGAGCCAGGAAGGCGGCTTCGTCGCGGGGAAGCCCTATCGCAAGTCGGCGAAGATCGTCGGTGACGTGATGGGCAACTACCACCCGCACGGCGACTCGGCGATCTACGACGCTCTAGCGCGCATGACGCAGGACTGGTCGATGCGCCTGCCGCTGATCGACGGTCAGGGCAATTTCGGCTCGATGGATCCCGATCCCCCGGCCTCGATGCGCTATACCGAAGCGCGGCTCGCCAAGGTCGCCAATTTCCTGCTTGCAGACGTCGACAAGGATACGGTCGATTTCCAGCCGAACTATGACGCGCAGCGCGAAGAGCCCCAAGTGCTTCCCGCTCGCTTCCCCAATCTGCTCGTCAACGGCGGCGGCGGCATTGCGGTCGGCATGGCGACCAACATCCCGCCGCATAATCTGGGCGAAGTCATCGACGCCTGCTTCGCGTACATGGACGACAGCAGCGTCACGTCAGAAGACCTGTACGCTATTGTCCCCGCTCCCGATTTCCCGACCGGCGGACTGATCCTCGGGACCCACGGCGCCAAATCCGCCTATACGACCGGCCGCGGCTCGATAATCGTCCGCTCGCGCCATATCGTTGAGGAAGGACGCGGCGACAAGCGCGCCATCGTCCTGACCGAAATCCCCTTCCAGCTGGGCAAGAACGGCCTCGTCGAAAAGATCGCCGAAGCGGTCAAGGACAAGCGGATCGAGGGTGTCGGCGAAATGCGCGACGAGTCGAACCGGTTCGGCGTTCGCATCGTCATGGAGCTGAAGCGCGACGCCAGCGTCGACGTCGTGCTCAACCAGCTGTGGCGGCATACCCCCGCCCAGTCGAGCTTCCCGGCCAACATGCTCGCCATCCGCGGCGGTCGCCCCGAGACGCTGACCCTGCGCGACATGATCGAAGCGTTCGTGAAATTCCGCGAACAGGTCATCACGCGACGCTCGAAATTCGAACTCGCCAAGGCGCGCGAGCGGGCGCACCTGTTGCTAGGCCTCGTCGTTGCGGTATCGAACGTCGACGAAGTTGTCCGCATCATCCGCGGTTCCGCCAGCCCCGCCGTGGCCCGCGACGCCCTGCTTGCGCGCGAATGGCCTATTGCTGAGATCCTTCCCTACATCATGCTCGTCGAGGCGATGGAACCTCAGGCCGGCGCGTCGATGTACAAACTGTCCGAACTGCAGGTGAAGGCGATACTCGACCTGCGCCTCGCCCGGCTGACCGCACTCGGCCGCGAAGAAATAGGCGATGAATTAAAGGTACTTGCGGGAAGTATCTCAGAACTTCTCGAAATCCTTGCCGACCGCATCAAGCTATATGCCGTAATGCGAGCGGAACTTCAGGAAGTCCGCGACGAGTTTGCCACGCCGCGCAAGTCGGAGATCACCGCCGCGTTCGACGGCATCGACGATGAGGCGCTGATCGAGCGCGAGGAGATGGTCGTCACCGTCACCATGGCGGGCTATATCAAGCGCACCCCGCTCGAGGCATTCCGTGCGCAACGGCGCGGCGGCAAGGGCCGCGCCGGCATGGCGACCAAGGACGAGGATGCCGTCACCGAGCTGTTCGTGACGAGCACCCACACGCCGGTCCTGTTCTTCTCCACGCACGGCAAGGTCTATCGCAAGAAAGTCTGGCGCCTGCCCGAGGGGGGGCCGAACACGCGCGGAAGGCCGATGGTCAATCTGCTGCCGCTGGCCGAGGGCGAGACGATCTCGACCGTCCTTCCGCTGCCGGAGGACGAGGACAGCTGGGCAGACCTGCACGTCATGTTCGCGACCTGCAAAGGGAACGTCCGCCGCAACTCCATGGATTTGTTCACCAATATCCCCACAGCGGGCAAGATCGCCATGAAGTTCGAGGGCGAGGATGCCGACGACCGGCTGATCGGCGTCGCACTGCTGACCGAACAGGACGACGTTCTGCTCGCGACGCGCCAGGGCAAGGCGATCCGCTTCATGGGCTCCGACGTGCGTGCATTCCAGTCGCGCAATTCGACCGGCGTGCGCGGCATGACCTTGCGCCCCGACGACGAGGTCATCTCGCTGTCGATGCTGCATCGTTCGGGAGCGACGCAGGACGAACGCGAAGCCTATCTGCGCGCCGCCCCTTGGAAGGACAACGACCGCGAAGCGACGCTGGACCCCGCGCGGGTTGCCGAGATGGCCGAGGTTGAGCAGTTCATCCTGACGGTCTGCGCCAATGGCTATGGCAAGCGCAGCTCGGCCTATGAATATCGCCGCACCAACCGCGGCGGCCAGGGCATCACCAACATCGACAATCTGGCGCGCAACGGGCCTGTCGTCGCAAGCTTCCCCTGTTCCAACGGCCAGCAGCTGATGCTCGTCACCGATCAGGCCAAGCTCATCCGCATGACCGTCGGCGACCTACGGGTGATCGGCCGCAATTCGGCCGGCGTCCGTCTGTTCGACGTGGCGCCCGGAGAACACGTCGTCAGCGCCGCACGGATAGAGGAAAGCGAGGACGAAGCCGAAGCCGTGCTGGTCGAAGGCATCGAGCCCGGAAACGCCCCCGACAACGGCGCGATCGTCGGCGACGACGCGGCAGCGGGTCCGGAGGACGGTCAGTAAGGGTTCGCGCAAAGGCGCGAACCCCACTTCTTCCTTCCCTGCCCGGCTTCACGCGCTAAGTGACACCCGATGAAATCCAGTAACACCCGCGTCCTCGTCATTGCGCTCGCCGCCAACGTAGGCATTGCGGTCGCCAAGTTTTTTGCGGCCGCGATCACGGGCTCATCGGCGATGTTGACCGAAGGCGTGCACAGCCTCGTCGATTCCACCAACCAGTTGTTGCTGATGTACGGGCAAAAGCGCGCGGCCAAGGCGCCCGACGCGATGCACCCCGCCGGGTATGGCCGCGAGCTCTACTTCTGGAGCTTTGTCGTGGCCCTGCTCGTGTTTGCGCTCGGCGCCGGCGTCTCGGTCTATGAGGGCGTGCTTCACATCCTCCAGCCCGAGGACGCGGTGTCGCCGCTCATTGCCTATGCCGTGCTGGCGATCGCCTTCGCGCTCGAGGGCGGATCGACGATCGCCGCCTTCAGGGAGTTCGATGCGACCCGGCGCGGCAAGTCGTGGTGGCGCGCGCTCACCGATACCAAGGACGCGACGACCGTCATCGTCTTGCTTGAAAACGGTGCGGCCATGGCGGGCATTCTCGTCGCCGCCGTCGGCCTTGGCCTGTCGCAACTGACCGGCGACCCACGTTTCGACGGGATCGCCTCGGTGCTGATCGGCCTGCTGCTGGGTGTCGTCGCTATCTTCCTTGCGCGCGAAGCCAAGGGGCTACTGATCGGCGAGGCGGCCGACCCGGATCTGGTCCTCGGACTGCGCCGCGCCGCCACGCGTCCCGGCGTCATGGGGATCGGCGAAATCATGACGCTCCATAATGCGCCCGAACAGATCGTCGCCGCGCTCAACGTCGATTTCGACAATCGGATTTCGGCCGGTGACGTGGAGCGCATCGTCGATGAGATCGAAAAGGCGGTGCAGGCCGAATTCCCAAGCGTCACCCGCGTCTACATTCGCCCGCACGAGGATGCCGGGCTGAAATTCGGACCTGAGCGGGGACGCGCCTGACGGTTCGCAATCGGGCAACCAGTTCCCACATGGCAGGGATGACCCTGCCCGGCTTTCCCAACATAAATCCCAATCTTCTCATCGCTATAGGGTTGATTGCGCTGTTTTCCCTCGCCGCCGCCCATTCACGGATCGTGCGTCGGATGGCGTCGCTCACATTCTGGCTCGGCGGCATTGCGCTATTGACGATCGTCGTCGCCGAACAAGGCCGCTTCCACCCGGCGGTTGCCGCGGTGCTCGACCGGCTCAACCTCGATCCGCAGCGTGTCGTCGGGGACGAGGTTCGCGTACCGCTTTCGACCGATGGTCATTTCTGGGTGCGGGCGAACATCGGCGGCGTGGAGCGACGCATGCTCGTCGATACGGGCGCCACGGTAACCGCCCTCTCGCCGGACACGGCGGCTTCGGCTGGGGCCGTCCTGCGCACGGGGATGACGCCGGTGCTCACACAGACAGCTAACGGCTCGATCCTCGCGCGGGCAGCAACGGTTTCGCGCCTCACCATCGGCATGATAGAGGCGCGCGACCTGCCCGTCGTCGTCTCGCCGGGCTTAGGCCGCGTGGACATCCTGGGCATGAATTTCCTGATGCGGTTGAAGCGCTGGCGCGTGGAGGACCGCACGCTGATCCTGACGCCCGAAACGTCGGAACGCAGCGGCGCTTCCTCTGCATAGGCTTTTGCCGATACCCGCGCTAAGTGACTGCAATGGTCCAAGACACTGCCTTCAAAATCCTGACAGCCGAACAATGGGCAACCTTCGAGCGCCACGGCGTCTTCACCGGCGCGCCCATCGATCTTACTGACGGGTATATCCACCTGTCGACTTCCGATCAGCTGGAAGAAACGCTCGCCAAGCATTTCGCCGGGCAGGAAACTCTGACGATTGTCGAGGTCGATCTGTCCCTGCTCGGCGACGTTGTCCGCTGGGAAAAATCACGCGGCGATCAGTTTTTCCCGCACGTCTATGGCGTGTTGCCGATGCGTGCCGTTCGGGGCACTATGACCCGATAGCGACGAAACGTCGCATCGAGGGGAATGCCTGATGTTCGCAACACTGCTGATCGCCGCGGCCGCCGCCGCCACGCCAGCGCCCAATGATTATGGCCTTGTCCAGAACTGGCTCTGCCGCCCCGACCGGCGCGACGCCTGCACCATCCCCCTCGACACGACGGCGATTGCCCCCGACGGCACCATGACCGTCCAGCCCTTCAAGCCCGCGAAGGCGCCCGAGGCTGACTGCTTCTACGTCTACCCGACCGTCTCGTTCGACCGCACCGGCAACAGCGACATGGTCGCCAACGACGAGGAACGCAAAGTCATCGAGGCGCAGTTTGCGCGCTTCGGGTCGCAATGCCGCCTGTTCGCACCGCTATATCGCCAGGTCACGCTCACGGCACTGCAGTCTGTGATGTACGGCAATCCCATCCCGCTTGAGCGCGAGCTCGCCTATGCCGATGTCCGCGCGGCGTGGCGGCATTATCTGGCCAACGACAATCAGGGCCGCCCCTTCGTCCTGATCGGTCACAGCCAGGGCACCAACCAGCTCAAGCGCCTGATCGCCGAGGAAATCGACGGCAAGCCCGTCGCCGCGCGCATGCTGTCCGCCATCCTGCCCGGCGGCAATGTGACAGTCGCGAAGGGCAAGGAAAAAGGCGGCGATTTCAAATCGATTCCCTTGTGCAGGGCCGCTTCGCAAACCGGCTGTGCCATCGCTTGGGTCAGCTTCCGCGCCAATGTGCCGCCGCCGCCCAAGTCGCGCTTTGGCAAGACCGACAATGCTGCGCTCGAAGTCGCCTGCACCAACCCTGCCGCGCTGGGTGGCGGCAAGACCGAAACCCACGCCGCTTTCGCCGCTGGTCGATCTTGGGAAATGGCGCGCGATACGGGTCCCTGGAGCAACACCGGCACGGCTAAGACGGCGTTCGTGACCCTGCCCGGGCTGCTGACCGCCCAGTGCGCCAGCACCGATGGTGCAAACTATCTTGCAATCCACGTCAATGCCGACCCCTCAGATCCGCGCACCGACGACGTGCCCGGCGACGTCGCAGTGGGCAAAACGGTGCTGGCTGACTGGGGCCTTCACCTCATCGACGTGTCAGAAGTCTATGACGACCTCGTCGCGCTGGTCCCGCAGCAGCTGGCGGCGTGGAAAGCGGCAAAGCGGTAACGCGACGCCCGCCTGTCTGAGCTTGTCGAAGGCCTGCCCTTTTTCAGCTCGCGCGAGCTAGGATAGCCCTTCGACAAGCTCAGGGCAGCGGTTTGCTCTAGGATCGTTCGCCGCCAGCGTCCGCACAACGCCCCAGGCAATCAGCGCTTGCCCGCCGAAATACAGCGGCCAGATCAGCACGCCCGGCAGTGCCACCGCCAGCGACCCCATGCGCGCAAAGATCAGCAGGTCGGATGCCAGAAACATCATCGCGCCGATCCCGGTGCGGTAGCGCGGAAAGCGGCTCGCCCAGGCACTCGAGGCCATGCTGCTGACAAACAGGGTGTAGACGGCGATCGAAAGCCGATCCTTCGGTGCAACCAGCATCGCCGCGATGACCACCGACAGCGGCACGACGAGCACGGCAAGCAATCGCTGGCTGGACGTCATTCGCGGTCGCCGGTTGCGCAGATACAGAATTATCGCGAGCACGTGACCGGCCACGAAGGTGAGCGCCCCGACCGTCAGCCCCGACGTCTCTAGCAGCACATCGCCCAGCGCCCCGAACGCCATGACCGCCGCGATCAGCCAGCCGTCGACATGTCGCGCCTGCATCCTGCACCAGAGCGCAAGGAGCGCGACTCCGCTCCCTTTCCACGCAATGGCAGCAATATGGGCAGTGCTGGACAGTCCTATGACGAACTGGCCCGTTTGCCACAGAACGAAAAGATAAAATGACGATCCCGCCACCAGCGCCGCTGCAAATATTACGCGCAAAATGCCCCTGTAGCCCATGGCTCCACCCTGCCCCCCGGGTTGCTGCAACGCAACAGGCGACAAATGCGCAAAACTCGTCTATGGGCGCTGGCATGACCTCCTTCAGCACTGTTCCCGCGCTTCTCGGCGAAGCCCTCGCCGCGCATGGCTATACCGCCCCCACCCCCGTCCAGGCCGCCGTGATCGAGCCCGAAGCCGAAGGGCGCGACCTTATCGTTTCCGCCCAGACCGGGTCGGGCAAGACCGTTGCTTTCGGCCTCGCCATGGCCGCGCAATTGCTCGGCGAGGACGGCAAGGTGCCCTTCACCCTGCCCCCGCTCGCGCTGTGCATCGCCCCGACCCGCGAACTCGCGCTGCAGGTCAGCCGCGAGCTGATGTGGCTCTATGGCAAGACCGGCGCGCGCATTGCGACCTGCGTCGGCGGCATGGATGCGGGCAAGGAACGCCGCAATCTCCAGCACGGCGCCCATATCGTCGTCGGCACGCCGGGGCGTCTGCGGGATCATCTCGAACGCGGCGCGCTCGACCTGTCGGCGCTGCGCGTCGCCGTGCTCGACGAAGCCGACGAGATGCTCGACATGGGCTTCCGCGAAGACCTCGAGCAGATCCTTGACGCGACCCCCAACGTCCGGCGCACCCTGCTCTTCTCGGCGACGATGCCCAAGCCGATCGTCGCGCTCGCCAAGCGCTATCAGAAAGATGCCTTGCGCATTTCGACGGTGACTGCCGATCGCGGTCATGGCGACATTGCGTATCAGGCCGTCACCGTCGCGCCGTCGGATATCGAAAATGCCGTCGTCAACCTGCTGCGTTTCCACGAGGCTGAATCGGCAATGCTGTTCTGCGCCACGCGCGACAATGTCCGCCACCTCCACGCCAGCCTGATCGAGCGCGGTTTCCACGCCGTCGC
>JANMJZ010000320.1:0-4582 GCA_031371635.1 Sphingomonadales bacterium
CTTCAGCAAGAGGTGAAGGCTGCGCTGCCGACGATCAAAGTAAAGGCACATCGCATTGTCGTAACGGAAAGCGCGGGCAACGGGCGCAATTTCGTCATCCAGTTGCACAAAATCCGCTTGCGCACGGCCGCGGGTGCCATAGTGCCTGTCACGTGGACCGGTCCGACCTCGTCGGGCATCTATTACAAGACGGAATTGCCCGCTCACCTTTCCGATACCGATTCAAACAGCCGATGGACGTCGCCATCGATCGCCGAGAACCGCGGTCCGATCGAATTACGCGGCGACCTCGCCTCAACAACCGATATCGCGATGATCGACATCATCCC
The DNA here is from genome assembly GCA_031371635.1 of Sphingomonadales bacterium. Taxonomy (GTDB): domain Bacteria; phylum Pseudomonadota; class Alphaproteobacteria; order Sphingomonadales; family Sphingomonadaceae; genus Sphingomonas_O. The sequence continues at coordinate 330 of JANMJZ010000320.1, forward strand.
CAGCGACGTCGGGGGCGCACCCGGCAATTTCAAAATCTATGCGTCCGACGGCGCGATGAGCCGACTGGTATTGTCCGTTAACGAGCCCGACGCGAGCCGCTGGACTGCACGGACCGCGCGGTCCTTCAGTTTGGCAGGTCCGAAGTAGCGCGCCAACGCTTCGACAGGCATTCGGCAAAGGGTCTGCGGCGCGGAAATCTTAACCGGCTGTTTACCATTGGAGGCCATGGTTAACGCCGTTACCCGGTTCCACGGCGAGGCCCCATCATGAAGCTGCCCAACGACGCAAGCGCCCGTATCGCTGCGGCTTTTCCTGAAGGAGACACGGCTGCCAATCCCGAGTCCGGCGTACGTGCGCTCGCTGCCTTGCTTGCGATCCATCACCGTGCCGTCGATCCGAAACAGTTGCGGCACGATCTCGGTCAGGCCGGGCCGCTGACGTCGTCCGATATCGTGCGGCTCGCTCGCCGCCAGCAGGGGGTGCGCGCGCGCAGGGTTCAGGTCGAGCGCGGCCGCCTGTCGCGCCAGCCGCTGCCCGCCCTCGCCCATGGCCCCGAAGGCTGGTTCATCATCGGCCGCCTGGTAGAGGACGGCGTTCTGATCCACCGCCTCGACCGGGCCGTCGAGAAAGTCGACCGGGACACGCTCGACGCGATGTGGTCGGGCGAACTGGTGCTGGTGACGACCCGCGAACCTGCGGGCGGCGCCGGCAAGTTCGATCTGCGCTGGTTCATTCCCCAGATCGTCCGCTATCGCCGGCTGATCGGCGAGGTCCTGCTGATCACCTGCCTGCTCAACCTGCTCGGGCTCGCGTCGCCGCTGCTGTTCCAGAATGTCATCGACAAAGTGCTCCAGCACAATGCCGTGTCGACGCTCAACGTGCTGGCAATCGGGTTTGTCGCCGTTGCGGTCTGGGAAGCCATGTTCGGCTGGATCCGTACGCGGGTCTATGCAGAGACGAGCCAGAAAATCGACGTTGAGTTAGGCGCGCGCGTCTTCCGCCATCTGTTGTCGTTGCCGCTGGATTATTTCGAGCGACGCCGCGTCGGCGATACCGTTACACGAGTTCGCCAGCTCGAGACGATCCGCGAGTTCTTGACCACTGCTTCGCTGACGGTGCTGGTCGATCCGCTTTTCACCGTCATTTTCATGATCGCGATGATCATTTATTCGCCAGCCCTTTTCGGCGTCGTCGCCCTCAGCCTGGTCGGCTATGTAGCCGTATCGCTCTGCCTGACCCGCCCGCTGCGGGAGCGTGTCGAGGAAAAGTTCGAACGCGGAGCTTCCAGTAACGCACTGCTCACCGAAAGCATTTCCGGCATCCAGACCGTGAAGGCTGCGGCGGTCGAGCCTCAGTGGCAGGATAAATGGGAAAGACAGATCGCCGCCTACAGTGCTGCCTCGCTCCGCGTCACGGCACTGTCGTCGACGGGCAGCCAGATGGTCGAGCTGATCGCCAAGCTCAGTTTTGCCGGCATCCTGTTCTTCGGTGCAAAGCAAGTGATGGGTGGCGCGATGACAGTCGGTGCGCTGGTCGCGTTCAACATGTTCGCGCAACGCGTGTCGGGGCCGGTCATCCGGATGGCGCAGATCTGGCAGGACTTCCAGCAGGTTCGCATCTCCGTCGAACGGCTTGGAGACATCCTCAACCACCCGCGCGAACGCCAGGCGAGCGCGACCGCGGACATGCCCACGATGAAGGGCGCCATCGCCTTCGACAAGGTCCGCTTCCGCTATGCCCCCGACACGGCACCCGCGATCGACGGTGTCACGTTCGCTGTGCCCGCAGGCATGTCGATCGGCATTGTCGGATCGTCGGGATCGGGCAAGTCGACGCTGACCAAGCTGCTGCAGCGCCTGTACACCGCGGAGAGCGGTCGCGTGACGGTCGACGATGTCGATGTCGCCCAGGCCGATCCGACCTGGCTACGCCGTCACATCGGTGTGGTTCTTCAGGAAAACATTCTTTTCAATCGCACGATCCGCGAGAACATCGCACTGGCCAATCCGGCGATGTCGTTCGACCGTGTCATCCGTGCCGCAAAGCTCGCCGGGGCGCACGACTTCATCATGGAACAGCCGCAGGGCTACGACACACCAATCGTCGAGCGCGGCGTCAACCTGTCGGGCGGGCAGCGCCAGCGTATTGCGATCGCACGTGCCCTGGTCACCGATCCGCGCATCCTGATCCTCGATGAAGCGACGTCTGCGCTCGATGCCGAGAGCGAGGAAATCATCCGTCGTAACCTCAAGGCAATCTCGAAGGGGCGCACGGTGCTTATCATTGCCCATCGCCTTTCGGCGGTCCGCGATTGCGATCGGATCATCGCGCTCGAGCGAGGTCAGATCGTTGAAGGCGGCACGCACAAGGAGCTCCTCGCCCTAGGCGGACGCTATGCCGAGTTGCATCGCCGTCAAGTCGGCGCCGACGTGTCGCCGGATCCCTTCGGTAACCCACCCACGCCCGGCCACGCGCCAATCCAGGATATCGCAGCATGAACGCGCTGACCACAAACTGGGCTCTGGTCCGCAGCGCCCTTGCCGACGACCGCCGCTCTCAGGCGCAGCGGCTTCGCATCGACGACTCCGCCTTTCTTCCCGCCGCACTCGAAGTCATCGAGCGGCCGGTTTCGCCGACGGCGCGACTGACCGGACGCGTGCTTATGGCGGGCGTTGCGGCGATGGCGCTGTGGCTGACATTTGGCCGGACAGAGATTATCGCGGCGGCGACCGGGCGGATCGTGCCGGTCGGCGAAGTGCAGCTTGTCCAGCCCGCAGAAGCAGGCATTGTGCGCCGGATCCTCGTCCATGACGGCGACCGCGTGGTCAAGGGACAGCCCCTGGTGCTTCTCGACCCGACCATGTCCGGTGCAGAAGCTTCGCAGGCCGCCAAGGCCTTTGAGAATGCCGCGTTCGACGTGGCACGCACCCGCGCCGTGATCGACGCCCTGGACGGCAAGCCGCTGGTGCTCGTTGCGCCGGCCGGCAGCGACGCCGCGACGATTGCCTCGCAGGAGAGTCTCGCCCGCGCCCGGCTTGCCGAAGCGCGTGCCTCGATTGCAACGACGAGCGCCGGTGGCGCTGTGGCGGCGGCCGATGTGGCCTCGGCGCGGTCCGAGCTGGCAAAGCTCAACCGCTCGCTGCCCCTGCTCGACCAGCAGATCGCCGCAAACGAACAGCTGCTGGCCCAGGGCTATGTCTCCAAAATGCGGGTGCTCGACATGCAGCGCCAGCGCATATCGGAAGCAGGCGCGCGCGACGCGGCGCTGGCGGCGATCAGCCGCGCCAATGCGAACGCAGGCGGTGCCGCGACGAATGTGGGCAAGGCACGCGCCGACGTGCGCCTCGCGCTCTACGACGAACTGGTGAAAGCCGAATCCGATATGCGGCTGCGCCGCGAGGAGATGGTCAAGGCGCAGCAACGATCGGGCTTCCAGGCTTTGAGGGCGCCGGTGACCGGCATCGTCAGCCAGATGTCGCTGCACACCGAAGGTGGCGTGGTCGAGGCCGCAAAACCGATCATGACGGTGGTCCCGTCGGGCGGCAAGCTTATCGCCGAGGTGAAGCTGTTGAACCGCGATGCAGGATTCGTGTCAGCGGGCCAGCCCGTGCAGGTCAAGCTCGATGCGTTTCCGTTCAGCCGCTATGGTACGGTGCCCGGCCATGTCCTGAGCATCAGTCCGGATGCCGTGCCCGACGAAAAGCTGGGCCTTGTCTACGTCGTGCGCGTCTCGCTCGACCGGACCCGCGTCAACCGCGGCGACCGCATTGTCACGCTTGTCCCCGGCATGATGGCGACCGCTGACATAGTCACGGGCAACCGCAGCTATCTGAGCTACCTGACCAGCCCGATCGCCGAAGCGGGGGGGAGTGCGTTGAGGGAGCGGTAAGGTGAATGCCCAGCCAGAAGCGGACGACGGCTGTGCACGAGGAAAGTACGCATCTCGTTTTGTCGATTTGCCCGGCACGGGCGCGAGCTTAGGCAGGCTGGGGTTCCAACAGGGGCCGAGAAGGCTGGGCGGCCTGTCTTTGTGCCCTCTTGTGGCGCCGGGCAATGATCAGGCAAGGCGCCGCAATTCCAAAAGCCAAGGTCGCCCAAGTCAGGTTACGATCGACAATTGACGTGAAGATGAGTGCGGTCAGCGCTGTGACGATGATCACGGCGGGCGCCTCCATCACGTTTTCGACAAGGCGCCGTTGCTTCCAGGCGTCAATGATCGGCATCAGCCAGATACTGCACCATATCAGAAAGA
>JANMJZ010000350.1:0-19534 GCA_031371635.1 Sphingomonadales bacterium
GCGCGGCGATTGCGGCCTTTCGGACGGCACCATCCCGTGCCGCGTGAAGAGCTACCTGACGTTCGACCTCAATGCTTCGGTCAAGGTCAACGACAAGTTCACGTTTTACGTAAACGTGCTGAACCTGTTCAATCGCTACCCGCCGCTCGATAACGTCACTTATGGCGCACACCTGTACAATCCGGTGCAGGGAGGTTCGGGCATTCTCGGCCGTTACTTCAAGGCCGGTGTGAAGTTCGGGTTCTGAGCTGACGTAAGTCGATGCTCAAATGGGGCGGCGTGGTTTTCACGCCGCCCTTTTTTTGGTCAATTTCTTGTCAGCACCAGCCTCCCATCGCCCTCGTCGACCGTGACCGTTGACCCATCGGGCACTTCGCCGCGCAGGATCGCGTCGGCGAGCGGGTCCTGCAGATATTTCTGCACCGCACGCTTTAGCGGACGCGCGCCATAGACCGGATCGTAGCCGACCCGACCCAGCCATGCCCGCGCCGCATCCGTCAGGTCGAGCACAACCTTGCGGTCCGCCAGCAGCTTTTGCACCCGCGCCACCTGGATATCGACGATCGGCGCCATGTTGGCCGCGCTCAGCCGGTTGAACAGCACGATCTCGTCCAGCCGGTTCAGGAATTCGGGGCGGAAATGCGCGCGCACAATTTCCATGACCTGGGGCTCGACGCTTTCGACCGATTGTTCGTCGGGCAAATTGGCGATGAACTGGCTGCCCAGGTTCGACGTCAGGATGATCAGCGTGTTGGTGAAATCGACGGTGCGGCCCTGTCCGTCGGTCAGACGGCCATCGTCGAGGACCTGGAGCAGGACGTTGAACACGTCGCCGTGCGCTTTTTCGACTTCGTCGAACAGGATCACCTGATAGGGTCGGCGGCGGACTGCCTCGGTCAGGACGCCGCCTTCCTCATAGCCGACATAGCCCGGGGGGGCGCCGATCAGGCGCGCGACCGAGTGCTTCTCCATGAACTCGCTCATGTCTATGCGCACCATGGCGGCGGGGTCGTCGAACAGGAAGTTGGCGAGCGACTTGGTCAGTTCGGTCTTGCCGACGCCGGTGGGTCCCAGGAACAGGAAGCTGCCCAGCGGGCGGTTGGGGTCCTGTAGTCCCGCGCGGGCGCGGCGGACGGCGGACGAAACGGCAGCCACGGCGGCCTCCTGCCCGATCACCGACTTGTTGAGCATCGATTCCATCTGGAGCAGCTTTTCGCGCTCGCCCTCGAGCATCTTGTCGACCGGAATACCGGTCCAGCGCGAGACGATGCCGGCGATGTCGTTGGCGGTCACTTCCTCGCGCAACATGGCCCCGGCCGCAGCGCTCTGGGCCTCGGCCAACTGCTTTTCGATGGAGGGGATAGTGCCATATTGCAGCTCGCCCGCGCGTCCCAGGTCCCCGGTGCGCTGCGCCTGATCCAGCGCGATGCGTGCGGCGTCGAGCTGTTCCTTCAGCTTCGCTTCGGCCTGAATCTTTTCCTTCTCGCCCTGCCAGCGGGTGGTCAGCGAGGCGGACTGCTCCTCGAGATTGGCGAGATCGGTGCGCAGCGAGGCCAGCCGGTCCTTCGACGCGGCATCGGTTTCCTTCTCAAGCGCCATCGCCTCGATCTTGATTTGGACGATCCGCCGGTCGAGCGCCTCGATTTCCTCGGGCTTGCTCTCGACTTCCATGCGCAGGCGCGATGCGGCCTCGTCCATCAGGTCGATCGCCTTGTCGGGCAGGAAACGATCGGTGATGTAACGGTGCGACAGGGTGGCCGCCGCGACGATCGCGGCGTCGGTTATCCGCACGCCGTGGTGAAGCTCGTATTTCTCCTTGAGGCCGCGCAGGATGGAGACGGTATCCTCGACCGTCGGCTCGCCGACGAAGACGGGCTGGAAGCGCCGCTGCAGCGCCGCGTCCTTTTCGACGTATTTGCGGTACTCGTCGAGCGTCGTCGCGCCGATGCAATGGAGTTCGCCGCGCGCCAGCGCCGGCTTGATCATGTTCGACGCGTCCATCGCGCCATCGGTCTTGCCCGCACCGATCAGCGTGTGCATTTCGTCGATGAACAGGATGATCTGCCCCTCGGCAGTGCGGACTTCGTCGAGCACGGCCTTCAGCCGCTCCTCGAACTCGCCGCGATATTTGGCGCCCGCGATCAGGGCGCCCATGTCGAGCGCCATCAGATCGCGATCCTTGATGCCGTCGGGCACGTCGCCATTCGCGATGCGCAGGGCCAATCCCTCGGCAATCGCGGTCTTGCCGACGCCGGGCTCGCCGATCAGCACCGGGTTGTTCTTTGTGCGCCGCGCCAGGATCTGGATCGTCCGGCGGATTTCCTCGTCGCGGCCGATGACCGGATCGAGCTTGCCGTCGCGCGCCGCCTGCGTCAGGTCGCGCGCGTACTTCTTCATCGCGTCATAGCCGTTCTCGGCGCCCGCGGTGTCGGCGGTCTTGCCCTTGCGCAGCTCGTTGATCGCCGCGTTCAGCGCGTCCGGCTTCACGCCGGCCGCTGCCAGCGCCTTGCCGACAGCGGTCGAAGTTGACACGGTCATTGCGAGCAAAAGGCGCTCGACGGTGACGAAGCTGTCGTCGGCCTTTTTCGCGACCTGTTCGGCCTGGTCGAGCAGGCGGACGAGGTCATTGTCGAGGCCCGGTGTCTGCTGCGCGCCGCCACCCGACACGGCGGGATGTTTGGCAAGCAGCGCGTCGGTTTCGCGAAGTGCCACGGCAGGGTCGCCGCCCGCCTTTCGGAGCAGGCCGGAGGCCATGCCTTCGCTGTCCTCGAGCAGTGCCTTCAACAGGTGCTCGGGCGCGATGCGCTGGTGCGACATGCGGATGGCGACGGTTTGCGCCGATTGGAGAAAACCCTTGGCGCGATCGGTGAAGATTTCGAGGTTCATGCTTCAGCATATGGTGTGGCGCATTTACAACACAAGAGACCGTGGCCAGTCGCGCTAAGCCGCCCTGATGATCGCTCTCGCCTTGCTCGCCAGCGCCGCGCTGCCGCCCCAGTCCACGCAAGATATCCGCTGCGTCGCGGTACTCGGAATCGTCGCTAACGACCAGCGGCGCGAGGCGACGGAATGGGCTGATCTGCCAGATGTAGGGCAGGATGGAGAGCGCTTCGCCGGGATCGTCGGCGAGCGCACGATGGCGGAAACCGGCCGCTCGCGCGAGGCAGTCAAGGACCTGATCCTCGCCGATGTGGTGACGCTCCAGAGGTTGAAGGCGATCCCGCGTGCCGACGTCGAGGCGTGCATGAAACGCATGGCGATTGTCGCCCCACCGCCCCAGCTGCCGACATTGCCGCGCTGCGCCGCTATGATGGCGCTGGCGGCCGAAGGGTTGAAGGCGCGCGAGGGGTTAACGAAGGGGGCCAGGGATCTTGCGACATTTGCTTCCGTCCTCGCCTATCGAGCGCGGGCCGAAGGGGCAGGCGCGGGCAAGAGCGAGGCACAGGTCGCCGAACAGATCGCCGCAGAGCGGGTGACCGCGAGCAAGGCGGGCGGCGTTGACGACGACCAGCTCCAGGGCTGTGTCGAACTGGCGGCAGCGGAATGATCCGCCCGTTCCACCTTGCCTTTCCGGTCCACGACCTGGCGGCGGCGCGTGCCTTTTATGGCGGTGTACTTGGTTGCCCGGAAGGACGCAGCAGCGACGCCTGGATCGACTTCGACCTGTACGGGCACCAGATCGTCACCCATTTGTCACCGGGAGCAGGCGCAGCGCATTCCAATCCGGTGGATGGTCATGACGTTCCGGTGCCCCATTTCGGCGTCGTCCTGACCATGGACGAGTGGCGCGCACTTGCCGCGCGACTGGAAGCCGCAGGAACCGTGTTCGGCATCGCGCCCTACGTGCGTTTCGAGGGGCAGGTCGGGGAGCAGGCAACAATGTTCTTCCGTGACCCGAGCGGCAACGCGCTTGAATTCAAGGCGTTTGCCGATGATTCTCAGCTTTTTGCCCGTTAGTGAATCGACGGCGCGCCTGACTGTTGCTTGAGCGATTCCATCGCTTCGCGATACTCGCGCTTGTTGCGGTTCCATCCCAGCTGACAATCGGCATAGGCGATGCCGCCATAGGCGAGCGCCGCGGCGAGCCAGGCGATCCAGCCGGGAAGGCCGATCCATTGGAACGCGACGAAAAGGGCGGTAACGAATAGCCCGAAACCGAATGCGGTTGCGGCGGCAGTCAAGGGCTGGTCCGCCGGGGGCGGGGCGATCTCGTCGGCGCGTGCCTTGGCTTGCTCGAAAATTGTCATGGCGGCACTTTAACGCGGCAAGACAAAGCGCACACCGATTTTTGGCGCCGGCGCCCCCACCCCCCTGTAGGAGCATGACATGACCGACCGAATTCTGATCTTCTATGGCTCATACCGGTCCACCCGGCAGGGAATTCGGCTGGCCGATTATCTGGTAGGCGCCTTTCGCTCGCGCGGTGCCATCCCCGAACTGATCGATGCGAAGGCGCTCGACCTGCCGATGCTCGACCGCATGTACAAGGAATACCCCAAGGGGTCGGCACCCGAGGCTCTGGAAACGCTGGCGGAGAAAATTCGAACGGCAGACGCGTTCGTGTTCGTCACGGGTGAATATAACTGGGGCGTGCAACCAGGCCTCAAGAACCTGACCGATCACTTCCTCGAAGAATGGTTTTGGCGACCGGCCGCGATTGCCAGCTATTCGGCAGGACGTTTCGCCGGCGCACGGGCAGCACTAGCGTGGCACGGCATCCTGTCGGAAATGGGGATGGTGGTGACATCGGCACCGTTGGCGGTCGGCGGAATCGCACAGGCGCTCGGTGGGACCGGCGAACCGACTGGCGACGGAGGGGCGGCGCTGGAGAAGTCCTTTCCGCGCTTTGCCGACGACCTTGCCTGGTGGACGAACGCGGCGCGGCTCCAGCGGGCAAAAGTTTCGCCACCGTATTGATTGTCGGCGGGGCTGGTTTTCGCAGACGGGCACTCTAGCTTGGGCGTGACTTCCTCTATCCGGAGACCAGCGATGACCGACACCCCAGACTATGTGCCCCCCAAAGTGTGGACCTGGGCGCCGGGCAATGGCGGTCCCTTCGCCAGCATCAACCGTCCGACTGCCGGTCCCACGCACGACAAGGAGCTGCCGGTTGGCAAGCATCCGCTGCAGCTTTACTCGCTGGCGACGCCCAATGGGGTGAAGGTCACGGTGATGCTCGAGGAATTGCTCGCGGCGGGACATGGCGGTGCCGAATATGACGCGTGGCTGATCCGCATCAACGAGGGCGACCAGTTCGGCAGCGGCTTCGTCGACATCAATCCGAATTCGAAGATACCGGCGCTGATGGACCGTAGCGGCCCCGAACCGATCCGCGTCTTTGAGTCCGGATCGATCCTGCTCTACCTCGCCGAAAAGTTCGGCGCGTTCCTGCCAACGGACACCGCAGGGCGGACCGAGGCGCTCAACTGGCTGTTCTGGCAGATGGGGGCAGGGCCGTTCCTGGGCGGGGGCTTCGGCCATTTCTACACCTATGCGCCGATCAAGATCGAATATGCCATCGACCGCTTCGCGATGGAGGTTAAGCGGCAGTTCGACGTGCTCGACCGGCGGCTGGCCGACAATGAATATCTTGCCGGATCCGACTATTCGATCGCCGACATCGCGGTCTGGCCCTGGTATGGCTCGGTCGTGACCGGACAGGCCTATCCGGGATCGGCGGAATTCCTGTCGGTGCATGAGTACACGAACGTCATCCGTTGGACAGAGCAGATTGCCGAGCGGCCCGCCGTAAAGCGCGGGCGGATGGTCAATCGGGCGATGGGCGATCCCGCCAGCCAGCTGCGCGAGCGGCACGACGCCAGCGACTTCGCGACAAAGACGCAGGACAAGCTGGAACCGGCGGCCTAGCCGAAACCGATGCCGGGCTTCGGTCTGGCGAAGGCCATCAGCCGGGGGATGGTGATCAGCAGATCGCGGGCGAGGAAGCCGAGGGGCCCAAGCGTCTCGCCTACGAGCTTGCCCGCCTCGCCGTGAAGCCAGACGCCCCAGCCGGTCGCGGTCAGGGGGTCGGCACCGCGCGCGAGCAGGCCGCCGATCAACCCGGCAAGCACGTCGCCCGACCCGCCGGTCGCAAGGCCGACACCGCCGCCGCTGAAGCGCAATACGGTCCCGTCGGGCGACGCAACGACCGTTGTCGTGCCCTTCAGCGCGACCAGGGCGCCGAAGCGCTCTGCGATCTCGACGGCAACTGCCTGATCGTTCTCGGAAATATGTTCAATGGGGTGACCCGTGAGCGCAGCCATCTCACCGTGATGCGGGGTCAGCACGACACGACCCGCATACGCCTTTACGGCCTCGGCGAGCTCGGCACAGGCGCCGATCGCGGCGGCGTCGAGCACGATCGACAGGCCGTCGCGAGGCCGACCAAGCAAGGCTTTCACCAGAGCGACCGACGTGGGCGTTTCGCTCATGCCGGGACCGAGAATGAAAGCATCGCACTGTGCCATGGCCGCCTCGATCGCCGGCACGGCTTCACTGCCGATCTCGCCGGAGTCGTCGACAGGCAGCGCAATCATCGCGGCTTCGGGCACAAGAACGCCGAGATGCATCGCGACATCGGCAACCGTCGCCATCTGAAGCTTGCCCGCGCCCGCCCGGAGGGCGGCCTCGCCCGTCAGGCGCAGGGCGCCCGGGACGAAGCGGGCACCGCCCGCCAGCAATACCCGGCCGCGCGCGTTCTTGTCGGTTCCCGCCTCATGGACAGGCAGCGGGTGCGCGCCCAGCCAGTCGCGGTCGAGATCAGCGGGCACCGTCATCCGCGTGCCGCCGTGATCGGCTCGCACGCGCTGGTGACCGGCGTGTCGCTGGCATCCATCGGCGCGGTGGCGTTGTAGCGGACGAGCTTCATGTTGCCGCCTTTGCCCGCAGAGGCGTCGAACCGGTATTCGGTGACCGAGCAATTGGCGACATCGGCCGCCTTGTCGATCGCCAGGATCGCTGCCTCGTCGAGGTTTTCGATGATGTAGCGCAGGCAAAGGACGACGACCTGATGTGCGACGATCATCACGCGCATGCCGGCATAGTGGAGCGAGATCGTGTCGAGCACGCCGCGAAGCCGCAGGATGACATCGGCCCAACTTTCGCCCCCGGGGGGGCGGTGATAGAATTTGCCCAGCACGCGCCGGAACTCGGCCTGGTCGGGGAAGGTGGCGCCGATACCCGCCTGGGTCAGGCCATCGAGGACGCCGAATTCCTTTTCGCGCAGCCGCTCATCGATGCAGACGATCTCGTCGGCGTCGCAGCCGCCGGCCTCACGGAAGAGTTCTGCCGTGCGGATGGCGCGGACATAGGGCGACGACAGGACGATCTCGGGGCGACCGTTTTCATGCCCGGTTGCAAACCAACGCCCGAGCGCTGCCGCCTGCTGCTCGCCTAGCGTCGAGAGCGGGACGTCTACGTCGCGGCCGTGCAGGTCGATGCGGTGCAAGCCCTGCTCATCGGCCAGATCTCGCGCGACGTTTCCCGCGCTCTGGCCGTGGCGCACGATCCACAATGTGGTGGGCCAGCGGCCTGCCATCAGGGCTTGCGCGCCTTCATCGCCTCGACGATTCGCTTGACGTCCTGGCTCTGCCCGCGGGGCAGGATCAGCACGTCGTTGCCGCTGGCCACGACGATGAGGTCGTGGACACCGACGGCCGCAATGCGGATGCCGTCGCTGCGCAACAGGCAGTTTGATGTGTCGAGCGCGATCACGTCGCCGCCGTTGCTTGCGCTGTGCGCATCGCCCTGGCCGTCGCGGCCGATGGTGTGCAGCGCGTCCCACGAGCCCACGTCCGACCAGCCCATGGCAACGGGAACGACAGCGACGCGCTCTGCCTTTTCCATGACGGCATAGTCGATCGATTCCGACGGGCTGGCGGCGAAGGCTGTCTCGTCGGGCAGGATACGGCTGCCCTCATGTCGGGCAGCGGCCACGGCGCGCCGGGCAGCGGCAAGCATGTCGGGCTCAAATGCCGCAAGTGCGGCCAGAAATGCGTCGGCCCGAAACAGGAATATGCCGCCGTTCCAGACATGGTCGCCCGACGCGATCATGGCTTCGGCGCGGGCGCGGTCGGGCTTTTCGATGAAGCGGGCGACGCGGTTGACCCCGGGTGCGAGTTCCTCGCCGGTCTGGATATAGCCGTAGCCGGTTTCGGGCCCGTCGGGCGCGATTCCAAAGGTCGCCAGCCAGCCGTCCTGAACGAGCGGCAGGGCAGCATCGACCGCTGCCATGAATCCCGCTTCGTCGGCAATGACATGATCGCTGGGCATGACGAGCAAGGGCACCTCCGGATCGGCAAGCAGGGCCGCAAGCGCAATCGCAGGCGCTGTGTTGCGGGCAAGCGGTTCAAGTACCAGGGTCGCCTCGATCCCCGCCAATTGCGTTTCGATGAGGTCTGCATGGCGCGCGTTGGCCACGATCATGGGCGCGGAAAAGCGCCCCCGGTCGGCACATCGCGCGACCGTCGCTTCGAACATCGTCGCGTCGGAAGCGAGCGGCAGGAATTGCTTGGGTCGCTCGGGCTGGGACATCGGCCAGAGCCGGGTCCCCGAACCGCCGGACAAAACGACGGGGGTAATTCGCTTCGGATCGGTCATCGTGTCTCCCTAGTCAGGTCGCTCCGCGAGCACCAGCCTAACGCGTAAAGGGGCTGCACCGCTCCCTCTGGTTTAGCTGCCTTCACCATATCTTTGTCAATTTAAGCGACAGCAGCACGGGTGTCGGAATATTTGACGCAGTGATGGAATAGGCGAAGCAGGCAAGCGTGTTCAGGCTGTTCAAACACTATGTGCCCTATGCGGTGCTTTTCCTCGCCGTCATCGACCTGGCGCTACTGGTGGTCGCGGCCGATGCAGCCTGGGTGGTCCGCGCCCGGCAAATCGGCATGGCGGTCGATCCGATTGCCATGCGCTACTGGCCACTGATCAACTTTGCACTGGCGCTCCAGCTCGCGATGGTCGCGGTTGGTGTCTACGGCAGCGATGCCTTTCATTCGCTGCGCTTCGCCGCGGCGCGCCTGATGGTCGCGATCTGCCTGGGTGTCATCTTCCTGTCGGTCATCTATTTCATGCTGCCTGGCTACACGCTGTGGCGATCCAATTCGCTCTACGCGATGGCCTTTGCCTTCGTGCTGCTCGTCAGCATCCGGACCGTTTTGGGGCAGACGCTCGGCACCGAAGCCTTCAAGCGGCGCGTGCTTGTGCTGGGCGCCGGCCAGCGCGCTGCGCGGCTGGGTCGGCTCGGCGCCGAACGCGCGACGAGCTTTTCGGTCGTGGGTCATGTCGATATGGGAGATTGCACGCCGGTCGTGGGGACGGCCGTTCTGCGTGCCGCCATCGACGATCTTGCTGCCTATGCGGCGCGGCTGGGCGCGAACGAAGTCGTGCTGGCGCTGGAGGAGCGACGCAAGGCCATGCCGGTCACGGACTTGCTTCATATCCGCACGCTCGGTGTTCATGTGAACGAGATTTCCACGTTCCTGGAGCGCGAAACGGGTCGGGTCGACTTGCGCAGCATCAACCCGAGCTGGCTTATTTTTTCCGATGGTTTCTCGAGCGGGCGCCGGCTGTCGTCGTTCGCCAAGCGGGTATTCGACATTGTTGTCGCGACTATGCTCCTCGCGCTTAGTCTGCCCTTCATCCTGCTAGGCGCGCTTGCGGTGAAACTGGATTCGAAGGGGCCCGCCTTTTACCGACAGACGCGTACGGGCCTGTACGGTGCCCCCTTCGACATCGTGAAGCTGCGTTCGATGCGGCAGGATGCCGAAATCGCAGGCAAGGCCGTTTGGGCGGAAAAGGATGACCCGCGCATCACCCGCGTCGGGCGCGTCCTTCGCAAGCTTCGTATCGATGAGCTTCCCCAGGTGTGGACCGTGCTGAAAGGGGAAATGAGTTTCGTCGGTCCTCGTCCGGAACGACCGCAATTCGTTTCGGAGCTGACCCGGAAAATCCCCTTCTATGCCGAGCGGCACGTCGTGAAGCCCGGTATCACTGGCTGGGCCCAGATCAATTATCCCTATGGCGCCAGTCTCGACGATTCGCGGCAAAAGCTCGAGTACGACCTCTATTACGCGAAGAATTATACGCCCTTCCTCGACGTGGTGATCATCCTCCAGACCATCCGCGTGGTGCTTTTCCCCGAAGGTGCGCGGTGACACTGTTCGCCCTTGCGTGGAGCCACGTGCTCGCAGCAATGCTGTTCATGGCAGTCGCGGCGTGGCAGTTGCCCCGATGGCGCGACCGTGCTGCCCGCACCGTGATTCTTGCCTGTGCGCTCACCGCACTCTGGGCCGCTATGTCTTCGTCGCTGGGGGTAAACGCTGCGGCGAGCCAGCTTACCGAAAGCATCCGCAACCTCGGATGGCTGAGCTTCCTGTTTGCGCTGCTGCGACGCGGCGGCACCGAATACCGCAGCCTGCGCGCTCTTTACGGGGTCCTCGCCTTCGCTGCCGGCACTGCGATCGTCATCGACGTGCTCGCGGTTCTCGACCCCGTGCCGACTGTCCCGACTGTGGCGTCTTTGATGTCGGCCTTTGCCTTGCGCATGGTGTTTGCGGTCGGCGCCCTGGTCGCCGTGCACAATCTCTACACTGCGACGGCTGCCGGCGCTCGCGCGGGCGTAGGCCTGCCGCTTGCAGCTCTTGGTGTGCTCTGGGGAATGGACCTAACCTTCTACGCGCTGTGCTGGACACAGGGCTCGTGGGTCGCCGAATTCGCGATTGCGCGCGGGGTAGCGGTAGCCCTGCTTGCGCCGCTAGTCGCTCTCGGCGCGCGGCGTAACACCGACTGGACGATCCGCTTGTCGCGAACGGTTGCTTTCCGCTCGATCGGTCTGGTCGCGGCGCTGGCGTATCTGGGCGTGGTGATCCTGTCCGCCTACGCCCTGCAATCGCTGGCCGGAGCCTGGGCGCGCGCGATACCGCCCCTCGTGCTGCTGGCGGCGGGCGTCGTATTCACCTTCGTCATGGCCTCTCCCGAGGCACGTGCGTGGCTGAACGTCATGCTGACCAAACATCTCTTCGCCCATCGATACGATTATCGGGCGGAGTGGCTCCGCTTTACCGATACGCTGGGCGTCCCAGGTCCCGGCGCCGCAGCCCTCGAGATGCGCGTGGTCAAGGCCGTTGCCGACATCGTCAAGGCACCGGGCGGGCTCTTGCTGCTGCCGAACCATGACGGGTTTGCAATCGGCGCGCGCTGGGGCTGGGAAGGATCGCAGCCGCCGCTCGACTCGGGAAGCACGGAGCTGGTCCGGCGGCTCGCCACCGGGCGGATCATCGAGCTCGATCCTCTGCGCCGCGGGCACGGCGAGATTGCCGAAGCCGAGGCGATCCCGGAATGGATTCTGTCCGATACGTCCGCCTGGGCGATAGTCCCGCTCGTCCACTTCGACAGGCTTGCGGGTGCCGTGCTGCTGGAAAGGCCGCTCATCGCGCGGGCGCTCGACTGGGAGGATTTCGACCTGCTCCGTCTCGCCGGGCGCCAGGTCGCGAGCTACCTCGCCGAGGCAAATGCACAGGAAGCCTTGTCGGACGCGGCGCGTTTCGACGAGTTCAACCGCCGCTTTGCCTTCATCATGCACGACATCAAGAATCTGGTGAGCCAGCTGACGCTCGTCACCCGAAATGCCGAGCGGCATGCCGAAAAACCGGAGTTCCGGGCGGACATGATCGCGACCCTGCAATCCTCGACGGCGCGGATGAACGACCTGCTTGCGCGCCTTTCCCAGCATAACACGGGCAAGGTCGAGGAACCCCGGATCGTCAACCTGAGCCAGGTGGCGAAGACGCTGGGCAGCGGTTTTCGTAAACGGCATGCAGTCGTGATCTCCGCCGGAGCAGAAGTCCTTGCGCTCGCCGATCCGGTTCGCCTCGAACAGGCGCTGTCGCATATCGTCCAGAACGCGATCGACGCCAGTCCCCCGGACCAGCCCGTAACGGTCTCTGTGGTCCGCCGCGGATCGGAGACCGGGATTGAGGTCGTCGACAAGGGCCCGGGAATGACCGCAGATTTCGTGCGCGGTTCGCTGTTCCGGCCGTTCGCCTCGACGAAGACGGGTGGATTCGGGGTCGGCGCCTATGAGGCGCGCGCCATCGTCAGCGCCATGGGTGGGCGCATCGGAATCGTGACGGCACCCGGAGAGGGGACTCGCATGACGATCTGGCTGCCCGCTCCCGAAGCCGTAACCGCCAATGTCAGGGCCGCCGCATGACCGACACGTCCGCTCGCAAACTGCTGATCGTCGAGGATGACGAGGGGCTGCAGCGCCAGTTGCGCTGGGCCTATGACGACTACGAAGTGATCGTCGCGGGAGACCGCGCGACCGCCATCGACATGCTGCGGCTGCACGAACCCGATGTCGTGACGCTAGATCTGGGCCTTCCGCCCGATCCCGACGGCGTCGAAGAGGGGTTTGCTACGCTCGGCGAAATCCTGCGCCTGAAGCCCGATACGAAGGTGATCGTTGCCTCCGGACATGGCGCGCGCGAATCCGCGCTGCGCGCCATAGGGTCGGGCGCCTATGATTTTTATGCGAAGCCGGTCGAAATCGACGAACTCGGCCTGATCGTTGCGCGCGCATTTCATGTACATGCGCTGGAAGCGGAGAATATCCGGCTGGCAAGCGTGCAGGGCGGGACGACATTGCTCGGTGGGATCATAACCGCGGCGCCCGAAATGCTGAAGACGGTTCGCACGATCGAGCGCGTCGCCAGCGCCGACGTTTCGGTCATGCTGCTGGGAGCGAGCGGAACCGGAAAGGAACTGCTGGCGCGGGGATTGCATGAGACCAGCCCGCGGCGTGACCGCGCGTTCGTCGCGATCAATTGCGCGGCGATCCCCGAAAACCTGCTCGAAAGCGAGTTGTTCGGTCACGAAAAGGGCGCGTTCACGGGCGCGGTGAAGACGACCGAGGGCAAGATCGAACAGGCGCAAGGTGGGACCTTGTTCCTCGACGAAATCGGCGACGTGCCGCTGAGCCTGCAGGTCAAATTGCTGCGGTTTCTTCAGGAACGCACCATCGAGCGTGTCGGCGGACGCAAGGGCATTCCCGTCGACACCCGCGTCGTTACGGCGACGCACCGCGACGTCGACGCGATGGTCGCAAGCGGGGCCTTCCGCGAGGACTTGTATTACCGGCTCGCCGAAATTGTTGTCCATATTCCGTCACTTGCCGAGCGGCCGGGCGATGCCAGCCTGCTGGGCCGCGCCTTTGTCCAGAGATTTGCGTCGTCGATGCGGTCGGATGTGACCGGGCTCTCTCCCGACGCGCTGGCCGCGCTCGATGCGCATAGCTGGCCCGGCAATGTCCGCGAGCTCGAGAACCGGGTGAAACGCGCGGTCATCATGGCCGACGGCAAGCTGGTGACGGCGGCCGATCTCGACCTTGCAGAACGCGAGGCGACCGACGACCCGATCAACCTCAAGTCCGTTCGCGAAGCGGCCGACCGCAAGGCTATAAATCGGGCGATCGCGCGGACCGAGGGCAATATCTCGGGGGCGGCCAAGTTGCTGGGGATCAGTCGGCCCACGCTCTACGACCTGCTCAAGAGCTATGACATTGCGGTCTGAGCCGGGTCGCCGATGACGAAGACCGAGCGTCGATCAGCCCGCCATTTTCCGCATGTTTCGCGAATGCTGGCAGCATGCGCGGCAGTGTATCTCGTACTGGCACTGCCCTCACGCGCCGACGTAACTTCGGCGGGCACCGCGCTGGTAGGGCAGGGGCAGGCAGCGCTTCAGCGCGGCGACGCGATTACCGCACAGCTTCGGTTCGAGGCGGCCGTGAAACAGGGCGTTCCCCTCGGCGACGTGCGCCACCTGCTTGCCAATGCCTATTTGATCCAGGGCAATGCCGCGCGCGTTCGTGACATGGCTGACGACACGCAGGTTGCTCCGCAGTTCCGTGCCTATGCGGCCCGCATGCGCGCTGCCGTCGCGCCCGATGGTCCGACCGCAGTGCGCGAAATGGCGCTGGCCCTGCAACTGGCACCCGACGACACGCTCGTCTGGTCGGACACGGCTCGGGCGCGACTGATGTCGGGCGACGTTGCGGGCGCGATCGACGCCTCCGAACGGGCGCTGGCAATCAACAACAATAATGTCGATGCGCTGATCATGTCGGGCAATCTGCTGCGTGACCGCTACGGCTATGCGGCGGGGCTGGCATGGTATGACCGCGTGCTCGCGCTGCAGCCACGAAACACTGTCGCGATGGCAGAGCGCGCCGCGACCCTGGGTGAATTGGGTCGCAATCGCGACATGCTGGCGCAGACCCGTGTTCTGCTTGGCATCAGCCCCAACAATCCACGCGCCTTTTACCTGCAGGCGGTCCTGGCGGCCCGCGCCGGGGAATGGGGCCTGGCGCAGAGCCTGATCTATCACATCGGCGCGCGGATGAACGCGGTGCCTGGCTTCCGCATGCTGGCGGGGTTGGTCGAACTGGCCCAAGGGAACGAGGAACAGGCGCTCATCCACCTGCGCGCCGCCGTCGAAATGCAGCCCGATAACCGGGTGGCCCGCCGCCTGCTCGGTCGTACGCTCTGGTCGAGCGGCGACGATCGTGGAGCCATCGACACACTGCGCCCGATTGCCGACCGGCCGGATGCCGACAGTTACACCCTGACGGTCATGGGCCGGGCGTGCGAAAAGCTGGGTGACCGGTTGGCGGCCGGGGCATATCTCGATCGCGCGGCCCAACCCCTGCGACCGGCGGCGACACCCTTTGCCGCAAGCGGAAGCGGACCCGTCGCGCTGATCCGCCAACTGGCCGGGAATGGCCGGGCGACGGAGGCCGTCGGTGTCGCGCAAGGGATAGAGCGCGCTAATCCCGGATCGCCCGGCGCGATCATGCTCGTCGGCGATACGCTGGGCGCGGCCGGCCGCTGGCGCGACGCAGCCGAGGCCTATCGCCGCGCTGCCAACCTGCAGTTTTCGGAAGGTATCGCGTTGCGACTGATCGACGCGATGCGCCGTGCAGGCGACGATAGTGCCGCGCTCGCGGTCGTCGATGTCTTTCTCGACCAGTATCCGCAGAGCGTGGCTGCGCGACTGCTGGCTGCAGATGCGGCGCTTGCGGGCCGGCAATGGGACCGGGCGGGAAGTCTGCTCGAAGGGTTGCGCGCCACGCTCGGTGACCGCGACGCCATTCTGCTCAACAATCTCGGCTGGGTGAAACTCAGCCAGCAGCGCGCGGGCGAAGCCGCGGCACTTGCGCGCAAATCCTATCAGCTCGTGCCCGACAGCCCGCCGGTTGCTGCCAACCATGGTTGGTTCGCCAGCCTGGCAGGGGACAAAGCGACGGGGGCAACTCTTCTTGAAAAGGCGGTTCAGCTGGCACCCGACATTCCCGCCTATCGGGCACGGCTGGCGAAGGTCCGCGCCGGGCGCTAGGGCGCTTGTATGGATGACGCACTCCGCCGCATCGCCGAGGCCCTGGAACGGCTTGCTCCGCCGGCTCCAGAGACTGTCGCGCTCGATGCGCCGGCGTATCGCTGGGACGGGCAGGCGCTTGCTGCCGCCGACTTTCATCCTTTCGCCCTCGACCTGTTGACGGGGATCGATGACGTAAAAGCGGCGCTACTCGAGAATTGTCGGCGCCATGCGGCCGGCCATCCCGCCCATGATGCATTGCTGTGGGGCGCGCGCGGTTCAGGCAAGTCGGCACTCGCGAAAGCGACGGTCGGCGCGACGAAAGGTCTCTCGCTCGTCGAACTCGCAGCCAGTGACCTCGGCACCTTGCCCGCGCTTTTCGCCGCGCTGGCGAAATGGGATCGCCGCATCGTCGTCTTCATCGACGACCTGGGCTTCGACGATGTTCAGGCCGCGCGGGTGTTGCGTTCGGTGCTCGATGGCGGCGCCGCTGCGCGGCCAGCTAATGTCCGGCTCTACGTCACGTCGAACCGGCGTCATATCGTCAAGCGCGACATGGAAGAGCAGCACAGCGCCATCAACCCGCGCGATGCCGCCGATGACGCCCTGGCGCTCGCAGACCGGTTCGGCTTGTCGCTCGGCTTTCATGTGGCGGACCAGTCGACCTATCTGGCCATGGTCGGCAGCTATGCGGCGGCTTATGCACTGCCGTTCGATCCCGCCGATGCGATACAGTTCGCGACCCAGCGCGGCAGTCGGTCGGGTCGTGTTGCCTGGCACTATGTCGTGGAGCTTGCAGGGCGCGAGGAACGCAGTCTAGGCTGATACTTAGTCAGCTGAGAGGATTTCCCATGGATCGCCGCCAATTCGTCGCCGCTTCCGGCGCTGCCGCCGCTTTCTCGATTTTGCCATCGGTCGGGCAGGCGCAGGGAGCAAGCGGCGATGCCGCGATCAATGCGCTGTTCGAACAGATTTTCCAGGAATCGGTGCGCAACTCTCCCGAGCGGGCTAGCTCGCTGGGGCTCGACAAGGGTCCGAACGCGGCACTGAAATCGAAGCTCAGCCCCAATACCGCCGCCGAGCGGCTCGCCGATCTTGCGCGCAACAGGCGTGCGATTGCCGCGCTGCAACGCATTTCGCCAGCCACCCTGTCGCCGTCGGCACAGCTGAACCGCGAAGTCGTGCTTTACCAGCTCGAAGGCCGCACCGTACCGGCCGCACGTTTCGGCATCGATTCCGTGCAGCGGCCCTATCGTATCTTCCAGCAGGGCGGGTCCTATTTCGAAATCCCCGACTTCCTGAACACGGCCCACACCATCAACAACAAGGCGGACTGCGATGCCTATCTTTCGCGTCTCGCGGCGTTTGCAATGTCGCTCGACGAAGAAACGAAGGAGCAGCGGATAGAGGCGACGCGAGGGTTTGTTGCCCCCGGCTGGTCGATCGACCTGACTCTCGGCCAGATGGCGAAGCTGCGTGCGCCGGCCGCCGGGGCCAGCGGCATGGTCCAGTCGCTCGTCACCCGCGCCGCGGCGAAAAACATTCCCGGTGACTGGCAGGCCATGGCCGAAAAGGTCGTTGCGGGCGCCGTCTATCCCGCGCTCGACCGGCAGATTGCCCTGATGACGTCGCTTCGGTCGGAGACTGCAGCTGGCGACGGCGCGTGGCGGCTGAAAGAGGGGAGCGCGATCTATGCAGCTGCCCTCGAGGCGGCGACGACGACGAAATTCACGCCCGAGCAGGTCCACCAGATCGGTCTCGAACAGGTCGCTGACCTTACCGCAAAGCTCGACGTAATCCTGAAGGCCGCAGGCATGACGCAGGGAACGGTCGGCGCGCGCCTCGCAGCACTCAACGTCCGCCCCGAACAGCTTTATGCCAACACCGATCCGGCGCGGCTGGAACTGATCGAAAGCCTGAACGCCGGCATCCGGGCCATGTCCGCGCGCCTGCCCCGCGCCTTCGCGACCCTGCCGACCCAGCCGCTCGAAATCCGCGCAGTACCCAAGGACATCGAGGATGGCGCATCGAACGGCTATTACCGCAGCGCCGCGCTCGATGGTTCGCGTCCGGCAATCTACTTCATCAACCTGAAGGACACGGGTGACTGGCCGAAATATTCGCTGCCCTCGTTGACTTTCCATGAAGGGCTGCCGGGGCATCACCTCCAGATCAGCCTTGCCCAGGAATCGAAGGACATTCCGACATTGCGCAAGATCGGCGGCTTCTCCGCCTATAGCGAAGGCTGGGCGCTCTACTCGGAACAGCTCGCCGATGAACTGGGCGCCTATGAGGGCATCGAAAAGGCCGGCTACCTCCAGTCGTTCCTGTTCCGCGCAGCGCGCCTTGTCATCGACACCGGCATCCACACCAAGCGCTGGAGTCGCGAAAAGGCGACCGATTACATGGTCGCGACGACCGGCTTCGCCCGCCCGCGCTGCCAGCGCGAGGTCGAGCGTTATTGCACGCAGATCGGTCAGGCATGCAGCTACAAGATCGGCCATATCGCCTGGATGCGGGCACGCGACGGGGCAAAGATCGCGCTGGGCGACAAGTTCGACGTAAAGGCGTTCCACGAGGTGCTGAAGGAAGGCGCGATGCCGCTGACTATCCTCGAAAAGCGCATTGCCGAGCGGACGAAGGCTGCAATGACGGCCTGAACGACCGCCCGATTCCAACGCTTCGGCGAAGTCCATCTTGCTGCCCTCAAAGGGAAACTCGATACTCTATTCGCTGAGTCGGATTTAGGCTCGGCGGCGTAGGCCAGGTGCTCCTAATCGCAATCCTGTGGTCCGTCGCGGCCCGGCCCGGCGGACCACTCCTTGTGCAGGAGGGGCGAGTTGAGAGGCGACGAGGTGATGACGAGCATATTGATCGTACCCGGCCTGAACGGTTCCGGCCCCGACTATTGGCAAACACGCTGGCAGGAAGAACGCATCGATTGCCTCCGCGTCGAACAAGCGGACTGGCTGGATCCCGATCCACTCGACTGGATCGCGCGGATCGACGCCGCCGTCGCGGGCATTTCAGGTCCCGTCGTGTTCGCGGCGCACAGCCTGGGCTGTCTTGCTGTTGGCGCCTGGGGTGCGCTGAGCCGTCGGGCCGCCGATGGCCGCTTCGGAGCGCTGCTGGTGGCGCCTTGCGACCCAGCGCAGGAGGGCGCCGTCGAGGGCATCCGCCGCTTCGGCCTGATCGCGCGGGGCAAGCTGCCGTTTCCATCGGTGCTCGTGGCCAGCTCAAATGATCCCTATGTCACCTTTGGGCGCGGTTCGCGCTTTGCCACCGAGTGGGGCAGCGAACTGATCGACGCGGGGGAAGCCGGCCACATCAATGCCCAGTCCGGTCTGGGGTCCTGGCACTGGGGCCAGAACCTGGTCGACAGGCTGAAGTCACGCCTGGGGCGATAGCGAAGGGCTACGCCAGCATTTCGACGATCTCTGCAAGATCAAGCCAGCGTTCTTCAGCGGCATCCTTTTCGGCGCGGGCAGCGGCAACGGCTGCGGTGAGCGCGGCGAAACGCTTCGGGTCGCCCGTGTACAGGCTGCCGTCCATCAGGGCTTCCTCGTCGCGCGCAATCGCGGCTTCGAGTTCCTCGATCCGCCTGGGCAACAGGTCGTAATCGCGCTGGTCCTTGTAGGTCAGCTTGACGCGCGCCTTTGGTACTTCGGCCGCGACGGTCTTGGGCACAGCCTTGCGCGCTGCCGTCTGCGCGGTCCGCTGCCGCTCCCAGTCGGCATAGCCGCCGGCGACGATATCGACCTTGCCCGAACCGTCGAGACCGAGCGTCACCGTCACGGTCTTGTCCAGGAAGTCGCGGTCGTGGCTTACGATCAGGACCGTGCCGTCGTAATCGGCAATCACTTCCTGCAGCAGGTCCAGTGTCTCGAGGTCGAGGTCGTTGGTCGGCTCGTCGAGCACCAGCAGGTTCGACGGCCGCGCGAACTCGCGCGCCAGCAGCAGGCGCGAGCGCTCGCCGCCCGAAAGGCTGCCGATCGGCGCATCCGCCACGCCGGGGTCGAACAGGAAGTCCTTCAGGTAGCCGATCAGGTGCTTCTTGACTCCCTGGACCTCTATCCAGTCGCCACCCTGGGTCAGCACGTCGCGCACGCTCTTGTCAGGGGCCATCAGGCTGCGTTGCTGGTCGATGATGACGGCGTCGAGCGTT
>JANMJZ010000003.1:0-1826 GCA_031371635.1 Sphingomonadales bacterium
CCGAGTTACCGACATCGATGCGCCGCTCGCGGTCAATACCAACGAAGGGGGCGCTTCGGCCATTGCCGAGTGGAATGTCGGGCCGGTCACGCTGACCTCGGTCAGTGCGTGGCGCTTCTGGAACTGGGATGCGGCCAACGACCGGGACTACACCGGGCTGCCGATCCAGCTCACCCAGCACATTCCGTCACGCCAGGACCAATATAGTCAAGAGCTGCGGATCTTCTCGAACGGCGACCACCCGGTCAACTATGTCGCGGGCCTCTATTACTTCGATCAGAAGATCACCGGTCGGCCGATCAGCATTTATGGGCCTGCCGCCGCCTATTGGCTGATCGGGGCAACGACGGGCGCGGGGAATACGCCCGTGCCATCGAACTTGCTCGATGGTTATGGCACCGATGGCAGCACGCGCTTCAAGGTCGACAGCTATGCCGCGTTCGGCGAAGTAAACTGGCATGTCACGCCTCGCCTCACGCTGACGGGTGGGCTGCGCTACACCTATGAAACCAAATCCGGCGACTATTCGAGCTTTGTTTTTGGCGGGCTGACGACGACGAACACCGCGCTGAACAACGCCAAACTGTCGGTCCTGCGCCCGCAGACCTATTCCGCGCGCGACAGCGAAAGCAATGTGTCGGGACGGGCGAATATTGCCTGGCAGGCAACGGACGGTCTCTATGCCTATGCGAGCTATGCCCGCGGGTTCAAATCGGGCGGCATCAATATGTCGGGCCTGGCGCCCGACGCCCAGAACCTGCCGGTGCTTTCAACCGCAGTCATCCGGCCCGAACTGAACACGGCGTATGAGGCGGGCGTGAAGGCAAAGCTGTTCGACCGGCGATTGGTCATCAACGTCGCGGGATATTCGACACAGGTTCGTGACTTCCAGGCACCATCGTCGACAGCAGCCAGACGGTCGCGCTGCGCGGCTATCTGTCGAACATCCCCAAGGTTACCGTGAAGGGGTTCGAGGCCGATGCGATCGCACAGGTCATGCGCGGCCTTCAGCTGCGCGGGTCGGTGGCTTATGCCGACGGCAGATATGCCGACTATCCGGCAGGCCCATGTCCCCTCGAAGTGCAGACCAGCGCCACAACCGCCTGCAACCTGACGGGTCAGCGTCTGTCCGGCCTTCCCCGCTGGTCGACGACAATCGGCGGCGATTATGCGCTGCCGGTAACGACCTCAGGCAGCTTTGTCCTGCACGCGGATGCGAGCTTCAAGAGCGGCTATTACGGCGATCCGAGCCTGTCTCGATTAACGTTCATCGAAGCGCATAATGTTACTAATGCCAGCATCGGCTATCGGTCGGACAAGGGTTGGGAGGTTGCCGTGTTCGCGCGCAACCTTTTCCAGTCGGACTATATCCAAAACCTGACGATCCAGGCGGGAAATTCGGGGCTAATCCTTGGGTCGCCCAGTGATCCCCGTGTCGTGGGGATCACTTTTCGCGCACGATAGTAAGAACTTGAAGCGTGACTTGATGAACGAATGTTAGCTATCGAGCGGACCCTTCTCGGACCGGAACGTCCGGAAAGTTGGCGGGACGCGACGTAGCTAGCTGCGGTCGGACTGCGGCGGCAGCCGACCGTCTTCGGTCGTTGCGATCAACCGCAAGGTACCTGATAAGCGGACGTTATGATCCCAGATCTCAATCGTAGGACGATGCTTGCAGGTGTTGGATTTGCTATTGCCTTGGCTGCCAATGGTCGCCCGTTACCGGAACGTGGGGACTCCTTGCCGGGCCTGGCCATCACCCTCGATGACTTTGATCTGACGAACACACCCCTGTTATCGGGCGAAGACCGCGACGCGGCCATTCG
>JANMJZ010000073.1:0-12539 GCA_031371635.1 Sphingomonadales bacterium
GGTGAACTGAAGGCCAAGGGAGCGAAGGTCGCAATGGCGGGCGACGGCATCAACGATGCGCCAGCGCTTGCCGCGGCCGATGTCGGATTGGCTATGGGCACCGGCACCGATGTCGCCATCGAAAGCGCGGGGATTACCCTGACCAAGGGCGATCTTGCCGCGGTCGTGCGCGCCCGCACGCTTGCTAAAGCGACGATGGCGAATATCCGTCAGAACCTGTTCTTCTCCTTCGTGTTCAACGGGATCGGGGTTCCAGTAGCAGCGGGCGTGCTCTATCCGGTGACAGGTCTGCTGATGTCCCCGATGTTTGCGGGCGCAGCTATGGCATTGTCGTCATTCACGGTCGTGGTGAACGCGCTGCGATTAGGCCGCGTCAAGCTCTAGGCCACAGCGGCAACTGCTTATTGCGCTATTGTAAAAGGATGGATTTATCGGCGTCCAGCGACTTCCGATCATTCCTCGTGGTCAGATTGATCGATAGAAAGTGGTTCTATCGATCACAATTGCGCGAATTTTGAAGGACAAGACATCGGGTCGCAGCCCGATGGCGAGCCGATCATCACACAGTCATCAACAATGGTGCGGGCGGTGGGAATCGAACCCACACTCCTTGCGGAACTGG
Organism: Sphingomonadales bacterium; assembly: GCA_031371635.1. Taxonomy (GTDB): domain Bacteria; phylum Pseudomonadota; class Alphaproteobacteria; order Sphingomonadales; family Sphingomonadaceae; genus Sphingomonas_O. The sequence goes on from JANMJZ010000073.1 coordinate 623, forward strand.
ATTTTGAATTGCTTTTGAGTCAGGTTGAAAATGTATTAAACCGCTGATATTTCTAGATTGTTTCCTGCAGCGCTGCGCCAGTGTGCTAATCAATGTGCTAATTGTCATTGGCAATCTGACCCCAAATTTGGCCCTGAGAGGCCCCGACACTCGGTTTGGTGGGATTGGCAATGCAAGCGCTGCGGGCAGCGTTCGCATTCTTCATGGAGCCTAGCTCTCTCTCTGGTCAAACGGCAAGGGCTGGCGCAGCTTCACCCGCCCTTTTGCATACAGCATGACGCCCTCTCGCGGAAATTGCGTTACGGCATCCGTCCCGGCGCATCGCGCGTTACCAAATGACCGGAATTGGGTGGCTTGCAGTCCGACCGCTTCTGGTGTCGGTCGCGCGATTAAGCCGCTCGCGTCGATGGTCAGTGAAGAACGCACCGGTGCAACGGTCGGCTATTTCTACAATGGACTCATGAAGCAATCGTCGTCTGCTAACGACGCCCGAACCGCTCTCCCTCGTATGTCCGCACCTCTTTGCCACGTTCGAGTTCTCGATTCTGGTCTCACAGCGCCCGTTTGCCTCCAGCTATCCGCACATGACTTCGGGGACCAAGGCTAACTTATCCGGCGCGGATTTTCTCTAGCCGAGCGACCTCTTTTTCGACCGCTTCACGGATGAAGGATGCCCGTTTCTGTTTGCCGACTAGCGCATCGATCCGCTCGCCCAGACCTGACGGTAGGCGAACTACCGTCGATTTCACTCCGAGTGGTGGCCGCCCCATACGCGATCCCTATCCTATGACGGAGGGCGCGCAATCAAAACCCGAATAACCGATATCGGTTATTGACTTTTCACGAACATCTGGTCCATAACCGATATCGGTTAATACTGCCGCGAACGTCGATCTGCCTCTTGGCGGGTGCAGTTCCGGATCGCGACGGGTGAGAGAGCGGAAAAGCACATGGGCGATATCGGTTACACCACATCGCGGCGCTCGCTGCTAAAGGTACTCTCGGTCGCGCCAATCGCGGCGCTGCCGGGAAGCATGGCCGCGTCGCCTTTGCATGGGGCCATTGCGGCTTTGCCCTATCACGAAGAACCTATCGTGCTTGAACGGACTCGTGCCGGCCGCCGCGACAGCCGATTTCGCTATCACAATGCCGAGAGCTTCTTTTTGGGGATAGAGAAGGGGGGCGTCGGGGATAAGCACGACAGGCTTTACCAGACCGGCATCGTCCTTCAGTTAGGGTTGAGTTCGCATCTGTTCGATGTCGGCTTTACCGATCAATGGAGCGCCCGCCATGTCGGCCTCAATGTCGCGAGGTCGCTCGCCTACGCCAATGCAAGCGGCTTCGGCTTCGAGTCAGTGGAGTTCGATCTGCTGGCAGCGATCCTCTCTCCGTATAGCAAGTGGCGCTTCCCGCAGCCCCAGGAACAGGTTGAAGACCTGCCGTTCACGCCGGAGCAAATTCGCAGCCTAACCCGCGTGTTGCTCGATCATGTGCATCATGTGACCGGCCACTCCCGCCCGCGGGGGTGGAAGGCTCGCCATGCCTGACGATAAGCCAAGGCTGACGGACGACGAGGAACGCCAATACGTCGAAGCGCTCGAAACGCTTTCGTTGTTGACGCGGACAGTGTTCCTGCTCGCCAGTCGCGACAGTTTTCCATACGCGGAAATTGGTTGGCGGTGCGGAATCAGCATCGATGAAGTGCAGGTTCGTGTCGCTGACGCTCTGATCGGTCTCGATCGGCATATGCGGGTAGGCCCGACCTTAACTGGCCGCATCCGACGCGCGTTGCTGCCGTGGCGCGATGCCTGGGCGACAGCGCGCGCAAGGGAAGGGGATCGGCGGCTGGCGCCTTGGCTTGCGCCGGAAAGCAGACCGGGAAGACTCGACGCGATTGACTGGATCGCATGGGCGTTCGAACACACTCTGCGATGATCCTGTTGATGGGGGGCGGTGCGCCCGTCGTACGGCGCGTCAGTCAGTAACTACGTCGTAGATTGGTGGTTTGCTGACTGGCTGCTTTTAATCGCTGACGGCTGGAAAGCCGCCGTTCGCCCAGCTATTGATTGTGGTGCGGCGGTAGCACAGCTGGAGAGTGCGCCAGCTTCGCTTGGGAATATGTGCGGTTCAAGTGCGACCCGGTAGTCGCGCTCATTTCTCCGGCAGGCTCACGAGGTTCGTCGTGGCAAAACGCACCCCCCGCTCAGCCTGAATGCTGTCCGCTAATGACCGCACGGCATCGATCGGACCTTTTAGGATCGTGCTCTCAAGACAGTTATCGTGATCGAGATGGACGTGTGTCGTCGAGACCACAATGTCATGGTGTTCGTGCTGCAACTCCAAGAGCCGCCCCGCCAGCGCGCGCACATGATGGTCATAAACATAGGATAGATTGCCCACGCACATTTGCTTACCGGTCTGCTGCAGCTTGCGGCTATCAACCTCGCGGCGGATAAGATCGCGCACAGCTTCGGAACGGCTCTGATAGCCCTGCGCCTTTACGAGGTCGTCGAAATCGGCGGCAATGTCCTCATCGAGCGAGAATGTGACGCGTTGCATGATGGCTCCTCCCTTCCCGAAATTTCTATCGCCTGATTGCATCCTCGACGCCCGCCGCTTCGTAGCTACGGAACAATCGATGTAAGCAGATGTTGCGCAAATATATTAACGTGGGGACTGTCGTGTATTTCAGGTCTGTCCCTCGCTTAGGCGTCAATGTGTTGACCGTAGCAGGATTGTGCTCGCTCTTCATACAGGCTGCAAACGCTGCGCCTAATGAAAGCCCAGATGCGGATCGTGCCAGGTCGAGCGACATCGTCGTGACCGGTCGCGCGACCGACCTGATCGGCATTGCGGGCGCAGCGTCCGAGGGTGTCGTGGGCCGGATCGACCTCGAAGACCGTCCGATCCAGCGCGTCGCTGAATTGCTCGAAACGGTTCCGGGATTTATTGCGACCCAGCATTCGGGCGGTGGCAAGGCGAACCAGTATTTCCTGCGCGGCTTCAACCTGGATCATGGCACCGATTTTGCGGTGTTCCACGACAACGTGCCGCTCAATATGCGCACACATGGCCATGGCCAGGGCTATCTCGACCTGAACTTTATCATTCCCGAGCTGATCGATACGCTTACCTTTGCCAAGGGGCCGTACCGCGCCGAAAACGGCGACTTCGCGACCGCCGGGTCGGGCCGTTTCAAAACAGTCGACACGCTCGAAGCACCGTTCGTGAAAGCCGAGGTCGGCACCAGCAACTTCTATCGGGTCGTCGCCGCCGGATCGGCCAAGCTCGGCGCGGGCAATCTGCTGCTCGGTATTGAAACGCGCTACGATAACGGGCCGTTCGATCTGCCGCAGGATTTGAAGTTGGTCAGCGGCTTCGCGAAATGGACCGGACCGCTGGCGGGCGGCACATTGCGAGCGAGCGCGACCGGCTATCACGTCAAGTTTCGCTCGCCGGAACAGGTGCCCTTGCGCGCGATCCAAAGCGGATTGATCGGTCGCTTTGGGTTTCTCGACAGCGACCTGGGCGGGGAGACGACGCGTATCGGCGGCGTGCTGAACTGGACCGACGATGCCAAGGCACCGCTCAACCTGCTTGCCTATACGCATTATTACGATTTCCGGCTTACCTCGAACTTCACCTATTTACTCGACGATCCGGTCAATGGCGACGAGTTCGAACAGCAGGATCGCCGCTTTGTCATCGGCGGCCGCGTCGACAAGCGCTTCAATTTCGACATCGGCGTGCCAGCCGAATTGCTGGTGGGCGCCGAAGGCCGGTATGATTTCATCGATCCGGTTGTGCTGGCTCGCACCGATGCGCGCCGCGTGGTGTCCACCGTGCGGCGCGACAAGGTCACCGAAGGATCGGGGGCGCTGTTCGCCGAGGCAACGATCCGCCCGACATCGACCATCCGTGTCCTCCTTGGGGGACGCGCAGATCACTATATATTCGATGTCCGCGCCGACCTCGCGGCCAACAGCGGCAAGAGCAGCGCGACGCGCGTCAGCCCAAAGGCGTCGGTCGCCTGGACACCGCTCGATCGGGTTGAACTCTACGCCAATTACGGGCGCGGCTTCCATTCGAACGACGCGCGCGGCACGAGCATCAACATCGACCCGAACACAGGCAGTGCCGCCGATCGCGTCGATGCGCTCGTGTCCGCAACAGGATACGAAGGCGGCGTGCGTATCAGATCGCTCGATGGGCTGACACTGACGGGCACTTACTGGTGGCTCGATCTAAAATCGGAGCTGCTGTTTCTGGGCGATGGCGGCACCACCGAGGCGCAGGGGCCGTCGAAGCGTCGTGGGTTCGAACTTAGCGCTTTCTACCAGCCCGCGCGTTGGCTGACGGTCGATGCCGAATATACCCAATCGCGCGGAAGGCTGACCGATCTGCCCGATGGTGCCAACTACATTCCCGGCGCTATCGAAACGGTGATCGCAGGCGGTGCCGTCGCCAAACATGGCAAGGCGTCATTCGCTGTTCGGGCACGCCATTTTGGTAGCTATAGTCTCATCGAGGATAACAGCGTTCGCGCTGACCCGCTGTCCGTCGTCAACGCGCGGGTCGAGTATCAACTGGGGCGCGTCGAACTTGCCGCCGATCTGCTCAACGCGTTCAACGCCAAAGACAATGAGATCGAGTATTTCTACGCGTCACGTCTGCCCGGCGAACCTGCGGAGGGCGTGGAGGATCGACATATCCGCCCCGTCGAGCCACGTCAGCTGCGCGTTTCGGCCACGGTTCGCTTTTGACGATGGCTCTTTTGCTAGCCTACGGTGAGTTGGCTCAAGCAGTGGTGGTCTAGGCAAGCTGCCAGTCACATCTCAGTAACGACGATTTGCGATCGGACCGGCAATATTTCGGGCGGTTTCCGAACCATGCATCCATCGCCCCTCGCGCGCCGTATCTGAACTTATTAGTCGCCATTGCGAGTGTGTCGTTTGCGTTGCATGCCCAACCTCCAGGCCGATTTCGGACCTCGGAAGATCCCGCGACAGGAGCGATCTCGCGCACTCGTCGAAGCGATCGTTGAGGCTGGAACCCGCATTATACGGCGTCAGGGGCGCGAGGCGGTCACCACCAATAGTGTTGCGGCAATCGCAGGCGTCAGCGTTGGTTCCCTCTACCAATATTTTCCGAACCGTGAGGCGATCATTGCTGCTGTCGCGCGGCGACATGCGCAGCAGATTTATGACCGGATAGCGGCCGTCGACGTCGCTGCCGCACCAACGCTCGAAGCGGCGATCGGAGCGATCATCGGGGCCCTGTTTGATGCGCATTTCCTCGATCCCGCGCTGCACATCGCGCTCACATATGATTTAGAGCCGAAATTCTCGGGAAGTAGCGGTTTTTCTGCGCCGGAAGGCGCGAAACTGGCCGTGGTTGCGCAACTCAAGCGGCTCCCGAAGCACTTTAATGGCTGCACCATGATCAGCGATCTTCCCGGCGCTGCGTTAGTCGTCGCCGAAATCACGCACGCGCTCGCCCATGCCGCCATCAATCCGCGCCAACAAATATTGGCATCCGACAGTCTAAGAGACGAGGCAGTAAATGTCTCGCTGGTCTATTTGCGTTCAGAAAGAAATAAAGCGAGCGAAAATTCGTATTTGATGGCTTGAAGGTAAAATGCGAGTTTTTTATCGGAACCTACCGAGTAAGTGCGGGTCATATCGACGCTGGGACCCGGACTATCAAGAACCGCTTTCAAAGGGACCAATTGTGACCATTAAACTTCAAATCGAAGTTGAAAATGATGGCCGTTTCAAGTCACGTGCTTTGCTCGCGGTGGTCATGCCATGACAGACCGGAATGCGCTCGGTTGGCGGTCTCCGGACCATGCCCGAGCCGTTTCGATGAGTTTGGCCCTCACGATTACCGTCGCGCTCCTATTGATGCTGTTGGCGCCGATCCTGACGCCGCGACGGGCCAAAGCTGCGACGCTCAACCTATTTGACGTGGCCGCGGCCCCACAACCGAGACCTGCTTCTCCCAAGCCACGGCAGCCACGCCCCATTCCCCCAGTGCCGCCACAGCCGGTGGTCGTACCACCGCTCGTGGTTCCACTGCCTGTCCCGAATGACGCAGTTGTCGCGCTGCTCGAGCAAAGCGAGGCGGCGGCGACCGGTGGCGCATGTGATCTGACTGCTCCTGTTCAAGCGGCACTTCAGGCAGACGAAGCGGTCATGGCCAGTCTGCCGACCATTCCGTCCGAACAACGCTCAGTCGCCAATGCTATCACGGTCTGGAATCAGAACTGGCTAGCCCCTGACGGGCACCTCGACGCAAATGCGATGGTCGCGATCCGCGATGTCGTGGCTGGGGTGATCGCCATGTCATCGCCTGAATGCCGGTTGCAGCCCCAGGGCGGGCCGCGCCTCATCATCTTGCCTGGCGAGCCCAAGAATACCGTTCTGGCGCTCGGCTCGGGCGAATGGCGCTGGCAGGATCTGCTGGAGACCGCTCGGCCCGACTGGCCCGAGGATGCGCTGCTGCGTGACAAACCCCCGATGCAAATTGCTGCAGGCACCCGCCATGATCCAGCGCTGCGGACATCATTTCCATTAGCGACAAGATGAACATTTTAACAGGAGAACGAGTATGTCGGTTTTGAACAAGCTTGCCGCAACAACCGCGATGGCGGCGCTTTGCGTCGCGTCCCCTATATGGGCTTCGAGCCACCGCGAGGCACCGAACGTTACCAAGAATCCCAAGATAGACAACACTGACGTCTACGCCTTTCGCAGCTATGAGGCCGGGCGTCAGGACTATGTGACGCTGATCGCCAATTTCCAGCCCGGTGAAAACCCTGGCGATGGCCCCAATTACTATACGATGGACCCCGACGCGCTGTACGAAATCCATATCGACAGCAACGGCGACGCCAAGGAAGACGTCACCTATCAGTTCAGGTTCAACAACACGCTGTTGAACGGGACAGGGAACACCGTCACCGTCGGCGGAAAATCGCTTCCGATTGCGCTGCGTCACATCGGTCCGATTTCGGCACCCGACGATGGCAACCTCGGCGAACGTGAAAATTATACGCTCACCGTTATCACCGGCGACCGCCGGAGCGGCGCTCGTACGCCCGTGACGAACGTATCGGGCGGCGGGACGACGTTTATCAAGCCTTTCGATAATGCGGGCAACAAATCGATTCCGAACTATTCGGCCTACGCCAACCAGTTCATCTATTCGATCAACATCCCCGGCTGTGCGACGCCCGGTCGCGTCTTTGCCGGGCAGCGGGCGGAGTATTTCGCGGTCAACCTCGGGCCTGTATTCGATCTCGTGAATTTCGTGCCGATCCAGGGCGCCCCGGACGCCACATACAGCAGCCCTGCGTTCGGCCCCTTTCCTGGTGGCATCACGCAAAGCCAAGACAACCAGGAATTGATCGGCAAGAAGAACGTCACGAGCTTGGCGATCGAAGTTCCGATCGCTTGCGTGAAGGGGGCCGGCAACGGTGTCATCGGCGTCTGGAGCACGGCTAGCCTGCCGCAGGCGCGTCTGCTCGATCCGACGCCAACCTACCCGGCACCTACTGTACAGGGCGGGGCCTATGTGCAGGTCTCGCGGCTGGGCATGCCGCTGGTGAACGAACTCGTCATCGGCTTGCCGTCGAAGGATCTGTTCAACGCGGTGAGGCCGACTTCGGATGCAGCATTGGCCGATTTTGTGACGAATCCGACATTCCCAGCCATTCTGAACGCGCTATTCCGCGCGCCGGTCAACTCGACATTGGGCACCAACCTGAGCGACCTCGCGCCGAACAACTTCCCGCGCAATGATCTGGTCGCCACCTTCCTCACGGGGATCAAGACGCTCAACCAGCAGTCGACGGTCACACCGTCGGAGATGATCCGGTTGAATACAGGTGTCGCGCCAACGCCTCAGGCGGCGCAGAAGACGCTTGGCGTGGTAGCGGACGATCTGGCCGGCTTCCCGAACGGCCGCCGCCCGGGCGACGATACCGTCGATATCGTGCTTCGGGTCGCGATGGGGAGGCTGTGCCACCCGGTGCCGATTGCCGGTGTCCAAACCGATCTTGGACTATGCACGCCCGCCAATGCGCCAACGGGTCTGGTTGCCTACACCGATGGCGCACCCAGCAGTGCCACGAACATCCTCGGCGGTTTTCCCTATCTGAATCCGCCGCTACGGGGCGCGCCGCGTCCGCAAGACCGCCCATAGAAGGACCGACATAATGCGAAATACAAAGTTGATTCTTCGAGGAACGGTTGCGCTGCTTCCGCTTGCCATGGCCGCTTGTAGCGATCGGGCTGGCAGCGGGACAACGCCGACGCCGACGCCGACCCCGACCCCGACAGCCTCGTTCCAAAGCAAGTTCGGCACGAGCTTCGTGGGTTATTTCGAGGCGGGCAACACGACCGAGCCGCGCGATCCACAACCGGGCGATGTTCCGGCGTTGAGCTTGACGACGGAGCCACTCGACAACTGAGGCTATGGGGAGCGGTGGTGCCCTGGGCGTGCCGCTCCCCGCTTAGCTGCCGAACGTAAGGCTGGAAAAAATAGTCCGATAATCTGCGGCGGTATTGCCCGTCAGGACCTCGGACCAGACGACATTTAGCTGCCACGATCCACGCCCCGGAAAAGCAAAGCTGGCACGTCCCGCCGCGTCGGTTCGCGCGGACGCGATTGGCTTGGCGTCGGCGTCGAGATTGGTCAGTTTTACGAACGCGCCGTCAAGCGGGCGGCGATTGAACAGGATACGCACCGGCAACTGATCGCCGAGTTTGAGAGCATTGGGATGGCGGTCGGGAACGATTTCGAGTTGCAGCCCCACCGGGCGGGTCACACGGACGATATCGACTGGCGTCACAAGGCCGATCTGGACGATCGTCTTCGCCCTGCGACTATAAAGCTCGCGCCCGTTGCTCATTTCGGTCATGGTCCGCTGGCGATGCGCGGCAATAGGCGTCAACCCCTCCTGCGCGACATAATCATTGAAGCGCAGGTACGGCAGATCGCTCGTCGTCGGCTGCGACTGAAACCCGAAGACATAAGCACCATTCCTGGCCAAAGGGACCAGCGCATCGAAACGGCCGTTGTTGAGTGTCATCTTGCCGATCCGATCGACGAGCCCATCCGGCCCGGTCGACTTGAACTGAACGACTCGCTCCACCGGCAGGTCCCAGCGTTCGCGCGCCGCAGCATGGCCGACATAAATGAGCATCGGCACGGTTTGCGGTGCCGAGGGATAGACGAAGCGCACCGGCTGGATCCAGAAGTCATGCGCCATGCACGGTGTGGCCGCACCCAGAAAAATCATTGCCCCGATAAAGCGTTTTTGCACAACACGTCTCCAATAATCGGCTTAATCCGCCATGTCCGAATAGGCTCGCGCGAACAAGAACGACGAGCGTTGAAAACGCTGATATTCGTGCTGTGTCTCTGCGCCACCGCAGCATGGGCCACGCCGGCATGGGCTCACGACGGTGCTAATATGGGCGGCGGCTTTGCGGCCGGTTTTGCCCACCCTTTCTCTGGCTTTGATCACCTGCTCGCCATGGTCGCCGTGGGCCTGTGGGGTGCGTTTCTGGGGCGCCCGCTGATTGCGCTGTTCCCGGTGATTTTTCCGTGCGTCATGACGTTCGGTGCCATCCTCGGTATGCTCGGCGCGGCGATGCCGCCGATCGAAATCGGCATCGCCCTGTCGGTTATAGCGCTTGGCAGTGCGGTCGGCCTGGCCTGGCGGGCGCCGGTCTGGCTCGCCTCCGTCGCCGTTGGCGTTTTCGCAATCTTCCACGGCTATGCACATGGCCGGGAACTGCCATCCATGGTCGATCCCGTCGCGTTCACCCTCGGTTTTGTCTTCGCAACGGGAAGTCTGCACGTCATCGGGATCGCGCTAGGCGTGTCCGTACGAACACCCACTGGCGCGTTCGCTGTCCGCGCCTCGGGCGGCGCGATCGCATTGACAGGCTGCTTCTACCTGGCGTCGGCGCTGGGGCTGATCGCATGAGAGACGGTATATTGCCTGCCGCGATGCTGCTGATGATGGTCGGGCTGATGCTCGGTCGCCAGACACTGCGGTCGGCGATCGTGGCGGCATTGCGGTCTGGCGGATTGGCAGTGGCCTTCAGCTTGATACCGAACGTGCGATTCGGGGCAGATGCCGCGATTACCGCCTGTTGCGCCGTTACGGCGCTGGTCAGCATCCCGGTTTATTGGCCTCGCCTCTTGCCAAAATGGGCGATCATGATCGTGGCAATATTTGCCGGCGTGGCGACAGGACTCACGTTGGCGGTCACGGCAGCCTCGCCGGGCACCGATCTTGCAATCCTTGGCCTCCTGACACTCCTTCCGGCATCGATCGCCGAACGGAATGGCTTCGGCGTGGCGACCCGCGTGGTTGCCAGTTGGCTCGTCGCCGTCGCGGTTCTCGCATCCGCCCTTCCACTTGTGATTGTCCATCCGGGATACGTTCCCGATCACCGGGGCTGAGCGACACGGTCGTAGGGCAAAGCAGGAGCCGCTTCGATCAGGGCGAACCAATCAGTTTCCTGCAAGTTTGGCCAATGCGAATCCGAGCAACAAGAGACAGATAAAGCCCAAAAAGAGTTATTTTGAGGCGCTTAGGATGGATGGCAGGGCGTGATGGCGCGCAGGGTCGATGTGGACCCGAAAACAGATCGCCGATGTTCGGTATTGATGGAATCAGACGACCGCTTTCGGGAACATCGACGTGGTTCGGAATTGTCTGTTCTTGGGGCGTTAGCGGTCAGTGACATTGACTTCGGAATGGTTGACTTCGGCCCAGCGATGTTCACCGGCTCCGCCCCGGTGCATCGCGCTCAATGCCTGCGGATTTGACCCTTCGCTCCTTTTCCCGTTTGAGCAAGTCAAGGATCGCCTCCATGCGAAGGCGGCTGGCATTGCTCTGGTCGGCATTGGCCTGCGCGCGCGAAATCACAGTGTCGATAGTCTCGATGGGATGACGGTCGAGTTCACTCAAAAATTTGCGGTCACTGCTCGACATGCCGACAAGAGCTCCTTGCGGCCATCGTGCGATCATGGCGTCCATAACGCCCGCGTTGATGATGTCGTCGGGCAAGGCGCTGGTCGGCTTGCTGACATAATAGGTGCGCGTGGCGATTTCGGCGATGGTTGCCAGCGACTCATTCACCTGCGTCTGATGCGCCACGTTTGCCGCCTCCATCGCATCAACGCGCGCGGAAAGCGTCGCCACCCCTTCGGCAATATCGGTCAACAGCCCCAAGAGTGGATCGTCCTGCGCATCGCTCATCGTCCTGGCCCTCCTCGGTCGCGGTCTCGATCCTTTGTCCGGTCTCTATCCCGCTCATCATCCTTGCGCACCTGCTTGCCCAGTTCGGCCATGCGGGCGCGGAGGCGGTTCGCAGCAGTGTCGGTGCTGCGATCCTGCCCCGGTTCCTTGTCGGCCACTTCGAGCGCTGATGATGGCTCACGCCCTAGCGCCCTGTCGAGACGGCCTCGCAAGGCCGCGATGCGCTCAGGATCGGCCAATAGTCCCCGTGCCTTGGCAACCATATCGCGGGCGACCTCGCCAAACCGGAACTCGCGCCGCTCGGCGAAAGCGCGCACTGGGGCGTCGGGGAGCGGATAGTCGCTCGCCATATCTTTCGTCCGTTCGCGCGACAGGGTGAGGACGAGTTTGTCCTGATCGGCAAAATCATCGCGGCCATAGTGAAGCTGCACCCCGTCGCGGTGGCGGGTGAGGCCAACATAGGCCGAATGTCGGTCCATCCCCGGCGTTGCCAATATATGCGCCTGATCGACTGTCACCCCCTGCGACTTGTGGAACGTCGCAGCATAGCCGTGATCGACATGAGCATAGTCTTTCAGGTCGAATGCCACGCTGCGCCCGTCATCGGTGCGGACAGCCATATGGCCGGGCGTCACC
>JANMJZ010000086.1:0-4370 GCA_031371635.1 Sphingomonadales bacterium
GTGACGGGGGTGCAATGAACGTAGCCCCGGCGTGCCGCCCGCGCGTCAGCCCCTTCCTCAGCGCGCCTGGACTGTAAGGATCGGATCGCGGCCGCGAACGCCCGACTTTGCATAGGCGAGCTTTACCTCGGCAATGTTGCGCGTGCGGCCGCGCAGGTCATAAGCAGCGGTGCAGCGCCCGGGCAGGATGCTGTTCTGGGTATTGACGTCCTGCTCGCCGCCATTGGCGAAGACGAGATCGACGTCGATCAGCCGAATCGCCTTGTTGCTGTTGGTGTTGCACATCCGGATCGCACGATGGCGTTCGGCCCCGCGCACGCGGATGTCGGCGCGCTCTGCGCGATTGTCGACCCGCAGGGTGCCGATCGTTTCCCATCCGCCACGCTGGGCAAGGGCGGGCGCAGCCGATGTGGCGAGGAGCGAAAGCGCGGTAGCGAGAATGATCTTTTTCATGGGGTAAGCCTCCGATTGGTTCGGTGCTCAAACGATAATGTCGTGCAAAAGTTTCGGGGAAGCGGCGAAGCGCTGTTGGTGCCGGATGCTTGCAGCGCCATGTTATAACCTTGTGGCAACAAGGCTCCTCTGCTATCTGGCGAGCTATGCAAAGCGCCCTCCGCAAGATCGGCAATTCCACCGGCATCGTCATCCCGCGCGCGATCCTCGGCGCGATGGGCGTGAGCGGCGGGACAATGCTCGAACTCGAAGTTTCCGACGGCAAGCTGATCGCCACCCCGGTCGTGCGCAAAGTGCGCGAGGGTTGGGCGGAGGCGGCGGCTGAGATCGGCGCACTGCCGCTGACCGATGAAGAGCAGGACTGGCTGGACATGCCCGACGACGGTGGTGAAGACTGGACGTGGTGAGACCGGACGCACGCCGTGGCGAGGTCTGGCTGATCGATCGCGATCCGACAGTCGGCAGCGAAATCCGGAAAATGCGTCCCTGTTTGATCGTCTCCCCCGACGCGATGAACAAAGGGCTTCGCACAGTGACAATCATGCCACTGACGAGCGAAAGCCGCCCCGCGCCATTCCGTGTGGAGACAATTTTCGCTGGGCGGGACGGACGGTTGCTCGCCGATCAACTGCGGACGGTCGATCGACTAAGGCTGCGCAAACGGATCGGAACGATCGACCCCGGTTCGCTAAAGTCTGCTCTTGCCATGATCCGCGAGATGTTCGGCGATTGATGGGCGCGGGATCAGGGGGTGAAGTAAGCTGTCACTGGAACCATTCACTTTAGCCAAACGAGGCGGCCGTTGCGGCTTAGCCTAATCTGTGCATAAGCGCATAAACACCGATGGAGTTCGAAATGGCCGCCGTACGCTGGAATGTAGCCGTGTCGCCCGAGACCGATCGCTCGGTTCGCATGTTGATCGCCGAGCAGGGTGGGCGAAAGGGCGATTTGTCGCGCTTCATCGAGGATGCGGTGCGCGATGCCATTTTCCGCGAAACAGCAGCTGCGGCCAAAACGGCCAACGCCGATGTGCCGCAGGAAGAGCTCGAAGCGATGATCGACGAAGCGGTTCGGTGGGCGCGGACGCAATAGCGCAAGATGCGCGTTATTCTCGATACCAACATCCTGCTCAGCGCGCTGATCACGCCCGGCGGCACACCGGACGCCATTTTTCAGGCCTGGCTTGCGGGTCGATTCGATCTGGTCGCCAGCGTCGCGCAAATCGACGAGCTGCGGCGGGCCAGTCGCTATCCCAAATTCCGAGCCAATCTTCAGCCGCACCGCGTTGGCACGCTGGTGAACAGGTTGAACAACGGGATCGTGCTCGATCGCTTACCGCCTGTGGAGAACGAAGCCGACCCCTTCGACGCATTCCTGTTGGCAATGGCCGAAGCGGGCCAAGCCGATTGGCTCGTGACCGGGGACCGCTGTGCGGGGCTATTGGAACGGGGCAATTACGGGCGAACGCGTATCGTGACGGCGAGGGCGTTTTGCGAGGTCGTTCTGGGGGTTAAGTAAAGCATCTCCGCAACCCCGGATTTGCGCGGATCCTCATTCGGTACACGGCCCCATCCGCTGCGTTTTCAGGGCGATCGCGAATTTGGACGTGGCGCCGCTCTTTTTGTCGATGCCGTCGCTTTCGACGCGGATTTCGCCCTGCGTTGGTGACAGCGTGCCGGAATAGCGCAGCGTGACGACAGCTGGCGGCTGGTTGCTGCACACCGCCGCGACTTCGATCGTGCCGCCGCTGCTCTTGTCGGTCAGCTTGCACGCGGCATCGAGCACCAGCGCCTCCGACAGGCGCGTCCGCAGCGTATCGCGCGCGGCATCTTCGGCGGTAACACACACCTCGCCGACATCGGGCACGTTGAGCCGCCCCTTCATCGTCGCGATCACATCGGCGGGGGCGGACGGAACCTCGTAACGCGTCATCATCGAGGTGACCTGCCACTGCCCCGGCATCCGCTTGACCGCAGCGGGTGCCGCCCCCTCCCCCGCAACCGCGCCCGCCGCCAAGGGCTTGGGTGTCTGGGCACAGGCACTCAGCGCCAGTGTGGTGAGAAGCGCATATCGTTTGATCATTGGTCCCTGCCCCCTGCTCGACTTTCCCCTCGCATGGGACGTAGCGGTAGCAGAGTAAAGCGGAGGGGAGCGGAAGCACGACCGGGGTTGGAGTTTGAAAATTGAATAAAGTGTCGCTGTAACGCGAAGCCTGCGGGACCGTGGGTTAGGGGATCGAGTGAACTGTCACCGTAACGCCATCGACCATCGTTTCTCGCAAACCGCCGTCACCCTGAACTCGTTTCAGGGGCAATGCCTCAGCGCGAACAGCGGTGGCGTGTCACGATGGATGCTGAAACAAGTTCAGCATGACGGAAGGTTGAGGGGTTGAGTATGTTGTCGGCGTAACCGCACCGTATCCGCACGGATTCCGGGGTTTTTTGTTGCCAAATCTTGCGTCTGATCACCAGTCGTTGTGTGTCCACCATTGCTCTGGGCGATGAGATGCTGCGCGTCTTTCAGCCTCTTCGGAAAGCGAGATTGATAGGCTCTTTGCTTCGTCAATATGCCCTGCGCTTAGCATTGGAGCGATAACGGTAAAGTAGTGCTCCATCCCAATTGCCACACCGTCAGCGTCATTTGTAAGAAAATTCGGCGTCGAAAATCCCTGCTTTTGGAAAGACAAAAATAGCGCCAAGCCTTGATGCACAATCGGCAGAAACGCGGGGAGCATGTCACGGAACAACGGTCTTGTTCCGCGAAATGTGGTGATATTATTCGACACAGCCCGCGCATCGATGGCCAACGCGGGATAAGGGTTAGGTGGCGTTACTCTCGCTGATCGCATTCGACCGCCGCGCCAAAAAAGGAACACGCCCAACGCTAACAGCGCGAAAGCAAGAGTGTTCAACCAAGGGACGGCTTCCCAGTTTACTATGCCAGCGGCACTTTTTGGGAGCGGCAACAGGTCGAGAAATTTCCCGACAAGCCATCCAACAGCCTCTCTGAAAATAAGACCAAATGCCGCGACGAACGCTGCAAGCCCCCCGCCAATGGTAAGCCTCTTGCCGTCCATTCAGCGCCCCCAGATCGCGTTTCACCAAGGCCTATAACACCGCAACCCGAACCTGACGCAAGGGGGAGAACTCCCCATTCGCCAAAAGCAAAATCAGGGGACACCAAATCCGGGAACACAATAACCAATCCCGCCATGGGCAAAGCCCATGCCGTCGGTCGCGGCTGTGGGCCGCGCCGGCCGATTGAGCCGCCTTTGGGCGTGAAATTAGCTTTCGCTAATTTCTACGCGCGGCTCAATAAACCCGCGCCTTTGGCTTAATATACTCAGCCTCGTCGGTCAGCGTATACTCGTGCACTGCGCGGTAATCGATTTTTACCGTGCCGCCCGATCCGCCCCAGCCTTCGGACCAGCTGATCGTGTGCTTCATCCGGTTCGCGTCCGATCCAAGGACAAAATATCAATTCCGCTCTACGCCGCGCGTTTCGCGACAACGCTCTGGTCGGCACGTCCCGCGATCAGGCCGGCGATACTGATATCCTCGTCCAGTTCTTCCCAGTGCAGACCGATTGCGCTGATCTCGACCTTCTCGCGCAATTCCTGCGCGCCGTGGAGCAGGCGCGGATACCAAGCGAGCGGGATGCCGAGGGTGCGACCATCCTCTAGGTCGAGCCACATCGTGTAATCGTCGAAGCGAACGGACCTAGCTCTTGGAGAAATGGTCATTCCACGCATCCTCGATCTGCTGGCAATGGTCGGTCACGATTCTTTCCAGTTCGGCAAGTTCTCGTGCGTTGAAGCCGAAATTATAGGCCATACGGACTTCGGGATAAAGCCAGAACTTGGCGTTGTCGCCACCCTTGCGGACATGGATGTGCACCGGTTCGCGCGGGTCGCCTTC
>JANMJZ010000107.1:0-30197 GCA_031371635.1 Sphingomonadales bacterium
TTGGCAAAGCGGCATTGCCCGCGCATTAGGGCGCGCATGGCCAGCCGACCCCGCACCCTCTACGAAAAGATCTGGGACGACCATGTCGTCGAACGCCGCCCCGACGGCACCTGCCTGATCTATATCGACCGCCACCTCGTCCATGAAGTGACCAGTCCGCAAGCCTTCGAGGGGCTGCGGCGCGCAGGCCGCACCGTGCGACGCCCTGACCTGACGCTGGCAGTGCCCGATCACAATCTCCCGACGACGCCACGGCTTGGCGCAGACGGCCAGCGGCTGCCGATTGCCGACCCCGAAAGCGCGCAGCAGCTCGCCGCGCTCGAAGCCAATGTCGCTGCTTTCGGCGTGCCATACATCGATGCTGTCGCGGCACGGCAGGGGATCGTCCATGTCGTTGGCCCCGAACAGGGGTTCACCTTGCCCGGTACGACGCTGGTCTGCGGCGACAGCCACACCGCGGCGCACGGGGCGCTCGGCGCGCTCGCCTTCGGGATCGGCACCAGCGAGGTCGAACATGTGCTCGCGACGCAGACGTTGCAGCTATCTCCCTCTAAAACAATAGAAATCAGGGTCGATGGTGCCCTCGGCTTCGGCGTCAGTGCCAAGGACGTGGTCCTCGCCATCATCGGCAAGATCGGTGCGGCGGGGGGTACCGGCTATGTCATCGAGTTTACCGGCTCCGTCATCCGCGACCTCAGCATCGAGGGGCGCCTGACCGTCAGCAACATGGCGATCGAGGGCGGCGCGCGCTCCGGCCTGATCGCGCCCGATGAAAAGACGTTCGCCTATCTGCAGGGCCGCCCGATGGCGCCGCAGGGTGCGGACTGGGACGCCGCCGTCACCTATTGGCGGACGCTGCCGACCGATGCGGGCGCGACCTACGACAAGACGGTCGTCCTCGATGCCGCCGACATCGGCCCGAACGTGACCTGGGGCACCAGCCCCGAGGATGTCATTTCGATCACGGGCAGCGTCCCCGACCCGATGAGCTTTGCCGACCCGTCGAAGCGCGAGGCCGCGGCCAAGTCGCTTGCCTATATGGGCCTGACGCCCGGCCAGCGGATGCAGGACGTCGCGGTCGAGAACATCTTCATCGGCAGCTGCACAAACAGCCGCATCGAGGACCTGCGCGCTGCCGCCGCCGTGCTGAACGGCCGCCGCAAGGCCGCAGGCGTCAAATGGGCGATCGTCGTGCCGGGCTCGGGCCTGGTAAAGGCGCAGGCCGAAGCCGAAGGGCTCGACCGCATCTTCACCGATGCCGGCCTCGAATGGCGCGAACCCGGCTGCTCGGCGTGCCTCGGCATGAACCCCGACAAGGTGCCGAGCGGCGAACGCTGCGCCTCGACCAGTAACCGTAACTTCGTCGGGCGACAGGGCCCGGGCGCGCGAACGCACCTGCTCAGCCCCGCCATGGCGGCGGCGGCGGCGGTGACGGGCCGGCTGACCGACGTGCGGGAGCTGATGCAATGACACCAGTGACCACCATTGAAGGCCGCGCCTACCCGTTCGGCCGCAAGAACGTCGATACCGACGTCATCATTCCCGCAAGATGGCTGAAGACGATTACGCGCGCCGGGCTCGCCAACGGGGCGTTCGAGGCAGTGCGGGCCGAGGACGGAAACGTCTTCGACGATCCGGCCTTTAAGGGCGCCCCGGTACTGATCGCGGGCGACAATTTCGGCTGCGGGTCGAGCCGCGAGCATGCCGCCTGGGCGCTCGACGACATGGGCGTGAAAGCCGTGATTGCGCCGTCCTTCTCCGATATCTTCTCGGGCAATGCGTACAAGAACGGCGTCCTGACCGTTGTCGTGCCGCAGGCCGCGATCGACCGGTTGATGGAAGTAGCGGCGCAGGGTGATCCGATCCACATCGACCTCGAGGCGCAGACGGTCACCACGCAGTTTCAGGATCGCTTCGCCTTCGAGATCGACCCGTTCCGCAAGTCGTGCCTCCTGAACGGCACGGACGAGATCGGATTGACGCTTGCCAGCGACGCCGCAATCGGAAACTACGAAGGCCGAACGGCTGCGGCGCGCCCGTGGCTCAAACCGGAGATGGCTGCGTGAAGGCATTACTTTCGACTGCGGTAGGCGGGCCTGAAACGCTCGAGATGCGCGACATCGACGCGCCTTTGGCGGGGCCGGGCCAGTTGCTCGTCGCGGTCAAGGCGTGCGCAATCAACTTTCCCGATGTGCTGATCATCGAGGACAAATACCAGATCAAGCCGCCGCGTCCCTTTGCGCCGGGCGGGGAGATCGCGGGGGTCGTCGAGTCCGTCGGCGACGGCGTCACCGGTTTCAAGGTCGGCGACAGGGTCATCGCTGTGACCGGCCATGGCGGGCTGGTCGAAAAGGTCGCAATTCCGGCGGCTTCGGCTTACCATTTGCCCGAAGGGCGCAGCTTTGCCGACGGCGCTGCACTTCTCCTGACCTATGCGACATCGATCCATGCGCTGGTCGATCGCGGTCGGCTGGCGGATGGCGAGACACTTCTGGTGCTGGGCGCTGCGGGCGGTGTTGGGCTGGCGGCGGTGGAACTCGGCGTGGCTTTTGGTGCGCGCGTCATCGGCGCGGTCTCGACCGAAGAGAAAGCGGCGGCGGTTCGCGCGGCGGGGGCATCCGATGTCGTCCTCTATGGCTCGGCGCCGTTCGACCGCGACCAGTCGAAGGCGCTTGCCGACAAGTTCAAGGCGGCGCTCGGGCCTGCGGGTGCCGACGTTATCTATGACGCGGTTGGCGGCGATTATTGCGAACCGGCGCTGCGTTCAATTGCGTGGGAAGGGCGTTATCTCGTGGTCGGGTTCCCTGCGGGGATCCCTAAATTGCCGCTCAACCTGACGCTCCTCAAGAGCTGCGACGTCTGTGGCGTGTTCTGGGGCGCCTTCGCTGCGCGCTCGCCCGCGAGGAACGCCGACCATATTGCCCACCTGTTCCGCCTGTGGGCCGACGGCAAGATCGCGCCGAAGGTCACCGAGACCTTTGCCTTCGAGCGCGGCGGCGACGCCATCGCGCACCTCGCCAGCCGCAAGGCAATCGGCAAGGTTGTCGTGACGCTCGACTGACCCTATTTCATATCCGACATGTCTGGAGGCCCAACTTGACCCAATTCGACGATCGCGAGCGCGCCTTCGAAACCAAATTCGCCCGTGACGAGGACATGGCTTTCCGTGTCACCGCGCGGCGCAACAAGCTTGTCGGCCAGTGGGCCGCTGGCCTTATGGGCCTGACCCCCGAAGAGACGGCTGCCTATGCGACGGCCGTCGTTCAGGCCGATTTCGAGGAAGCGGGCGACGACGATGTCGTGCGCAAGCTGCTGGGCGACCTGACTGCTGCCTCGGTCGACACCGATGAAACCGCCATCCGGCAAGCCTTGGCGGACAAGACCGTCGAGGCACGCCGCCAGTTGATGGAATCGCAATAATGGCGATGGCCGCTACCGAGATCGAGACGCTGATCCGGGCCGGCATCCCCGATGCCGCGGTGGAGATCACTGACCTCGCCGGTGACGGCAATCATTATGCCGCCAAGGTTACGGCGGCCAGCTTTGCCGGACAGTCCCGTATTGCCCGCACCAAGGCCGTCTATGCAGCGCTCGGCGGACGCATGGGCGGCGAACTTCATGCGCTGCAACTGACCTGCGCGACCCCTGAATAAGGACCGACACATGACCGACGACTCCCAAGCCCGCATCGCTGACCTCGTCGCGAAGAATGACGTGCTGCTGTTCATGAAGGGGACGCCGCTGTTCCCGCAGTGCGGCTTCTCGTCGAAGGCGGTCGCCATCCTCGAACATATCGGCGTCGAATTCGGCAGCGTTGACGTGTTGCAAGACATGGGCATCCGACAGGGCATCAAGGAGTTCAGCGACTGGCCGACGATTCCCCAGCTCTATGTGAAGGGCGAGTTCGTTGGCGGCAGCGACATCATGATGGAAATGTATGAAGCGGGCGAGCTGGCCGACCTGATGCGTGACAAAGGTGTCGTCGCTTCGGTCTAGGCTAGTCGCGATAGTTGCTTGACGATTATTGAGAGTAATGAGACGCTCGTGTTTCGCTTTGCGAAGTGGAGTTTGACTATGCGAGTCCTGCGGTCTTATCGTCCCTTATTCTTCTCGATGTTCCTCGGTGCAGCAATTGCGGGTCCGGCGTCTGCGCAGATGGCCGAACGGCCGCCCGGACTGCCGCCCGAGCCGGTCTATGCGTATAACAGCGGTTTTCAGGCGACGGCCAACGCTGCCAAGGCGATTGAGGATCGGCATTATGGCGAGGCGTGGGAGCATCTGCGCGATATTGCGCCCGGCTCCCAGTCGGCCGAGGTCAATTTCCTTGCCGGGCTGGCCAATGCGGGCACCGGCGACCTGCTGATCGCAAGACGGTACTTCGCCCATGCCGCGGCTTTGTCGCCGAGGTGGTCGGCTCCACAAACCGCGCTTGCCGTCACCGACATCCATCTCGGCAACCGCCGCGCGGTCGAGGCGCGGTTACAGCGACTCGAGCGGCGGCAGCAGCTTTGCGATGCACGGTGCGACGGAGCAACCGAGATCGACCAGTCCACGCTTGCTGTGCGACGCGTGCTCGCCAGATACTGACGTGACGTGACGTGACGTGCCCGGCGCAGGTCAGCAAATCGCGTGGTTCGCGCCGTGTTCGATCAGCTTGGGAGTAAAGAGGCGGGCGAGGGCGGGTCGGTGCGCGAGACCAGAAAGCTGCTACCGACCCGCCGCTCAGGCGGTCGAAACCGCCCTTGGGGGACATGGGACATAATGCAGGGGGCGTGCCAACTTGCCGCTTTGCCAGAAAACCTTGCCACACAATGGTTAGCAAGAGCTTACCTGCTCATCCGTTTGTAAGGATTTCCGACATTCCATTGCGCATCTGGCCCGCTGTCGCCACATGCCGATCATGGATTTGCCCGCGACCGACCAAAGGCCCGACGTGGCGCAGCACATTGGCCCGCGCGTACGGCGGGTGCTGGCCGCCAACCCGTCGCCGTTCACCTATACCGGCACCCAAACCTATATCGTGGGAACGGGGCAGGTTGCCGTCATTGATCCGGGTCCCGCGGATCCGGCGCATATTGCTGGCATCCTACAGGCAACTTCCGGCGAGCGGATCGTCGCAATCGTTTGCACCCATACCCACCGCGACCATTCGCCCGCCGCCGCGCCGCTTGCGCATCAGACGGGGGCAGAGATTGTCGGTTGCGCGCCCCTCGTCCTCGACGACAGCGGTCCGCGCGCCGATGCGGCGTTCGACCGCACCTATGCGCCCGACCGAGTCCTTTCCGACGGTGAGCGCCTGAGCGGGCCGGGCTGGACGCTGGAGGCGGTCGCGACCCCGGGCCATACCTCCAACCACCTCTGCTATCACCTGGTCGAGGAGGGGGCGCTGTTCACCGGCGATCATGTCATGGGTTGGTCGACGACCGTCGTGTCCCCGCCCGATGGCGACATGGCGGATTACATGCGCAGTCTCGACAAACTCGCGGCGCGCACCGACGCGGTCTATTATCCCGCCCATGGCGAGCCGGTGACCAACCCGCAGCAATTCGTTCGTGGCCTCGGCGGCCACCGCAGGCAGCGCGAGCGCCAGATTCTGAAACTGGTGGGCGAGGGCGTGGGTGAAATTACCGCCATGGTGCCGCTGATGTACAAGGGCGTCGACGAGCGGCTGTACCCGGCGGCGGGCCAGTCGGTGCTCGCACACCTCATCGATCTGCGCGACCGCGGCCAGGTCGGGCAGGCGGAGGGGGCATGGCGCCTCGCTTGAAACTGGCCACCGTTGCGGTCGTCGTGCTCCTCGCCGTCGCAGCGCTCGTCGTGTGGCGGGCCCAGTCGCGTGCCGACAAGGCAGAGAGCGAACTGGGCCTTGAATCAGCGCGCACCCTTTCGGAAACCTTTGCCAAGGCGCGCGACTTGCGCGTCGCGACGCTCAGCGGCGACGTGATCGCACGCGGGACCGATCCGGGCTTTGCCAGCGTGCTGCCGACCAGCCTCACCATGCGCTATCCCTATAGCGTCGACTATTTCCTCGATCTTCGCCGGATCGACGGCGATGCCTATCGGTGGAACGCTGCGACCCGGACGATGACGGTGCGCCTGCCCGATGTCGTCCCCGCAAAGCCCAATATCGACGCCAGCGGCGCGATGCGCATCGGCACCACCGGTGTCTTTATGTCACGTGACGCTGCGCAGCGCCTCAACGGACAGGTCGCCGCCCGCGCTGCCCTGCGCGCGGCGGACTCGGCGACCACGCGCAAGCATATTGACCGCGCCCGGGCAAGCGCGCGCGAGGCCATGCAGGACCTCGTCGCCACCCCGTTGCGCGCGGCGGGGCTGGGCGAGGTCCGGGTCGTCGTACGTTACCCATGGGAACCGGAAGGAAAAGGCGCGCCGGTTAGGTGGGATGAGAGCCGCACGCCTGAACAGGCGGTCCGCCCTTAGGGTTGGACGTTGCTGGCCAGTGGGATTATACTCATCCGATTGATTGCCGCAGGGGGCATGAACATGGCGACACTTGCACCGCACGCACCGCGCTTCGCGGGGAATGACGATCGTTTCTATTTCGGGCTGTCGGTCGCGATGGCGATCACGCTGATCGCAGGCTTTTCGTTCAATCTGGCCATGGGGCGATCGAGCTTTGCTGCGCCGCCGATCTGGCACGTGCATGCCGTCGTTTTCATGACCTGGGTAGGCCTTTTCGTCGTGCAAGCCTGGCTCGGCACGGGCGGCCCGGCGGCACTGCATCGTCGATTGGGGTGGCTGGCGGCCGGGTGGGTGTTGCTGATGATCGTCATGGGCACGGCCGTAACCGTCGCCACGGTGCAGCGCGGGACTGCGCCGTTCTTCTTCCAGCCGCAGCATTTTCTAATTGCCAATCCAATGGGACTGCTGTGTTTTGCCGGCCTGACCTATGCGGCGATCCGCCTCCGGCGCCTCCAGGACTGGCACCGGCGGTTGCAGCTCTGCGCCTTTGCGGCGCTTATGGGGCCGGGCTTTGGTCGGCTTTTGCCGATGCCGTTCCTGACCCCGGTTGCCTTCGAATGCGCTGTCATCGCGGGACTGATTTTTCCGGCGATTGCCGTGATCCGTGAGAAAAGACGCGATGGGCGCGTCCATGCCGCGTGGTGGTGGGGCGTCTTTGCCAACTTGGCGACGCTGGTGGTGGCAGGGCTGATCGCCCACTCCCCGATCGGCAATGCGATTTACGCGACGACTGTCGCCGGCACGCCCGGCGAAAAGGTCGCCGGCCTCGACTTCGGCAAGTTCCCGCCCGGGCTGTAATCGCCCGACGATCCGCCTATATTCCGACCGGGCCCCCGGTGGGGCGGATGGAGCGGACATGAGCTTTCAAACGGGTAAGTTGCACGGGACCGACCTTCGCGCCGAGATCGACCGGCTGCGCAAGGAGCGCAACGCCGTCATCCTCGCCCATTATTATCAGAAGCCCGAGATTCAGGATCTGGCCGACTTCGTGGGTGACAGCCTCGACCTGTCGCGAAAGGCCGCGGCGACCGACGCCGACGTCATCGCCTTTTGCGGCGTGAAATTCATGGCTGACACGGCCAAGATCCTCTCGCCCGGCAAGATCGTTGTGCTGCCCGACATGGACGCGGGCTGCAGCCTCGAGGATTCATGCCCTCCCGAAAAATTCGCGGCCTTCCGCGCTGCCCACCCGGACCATATCGCGCTCACCTACATCAACTGTTCGACCGAGGTGAAGGCACTCAGCGACATCATCGTGACCTCGTCGTCGGCCGACAAGATCCTGTCGCAGATCCCGATGGATCAGAAGATCATCTTCGGCCCGGACAAGCACCTTGGCGGCTATCTGGCGCGCAAGACAGGGCGCGACATGCTGCTCTGGCCGGGCGTGTGCATCGTGCACGAGGCGTTCAGCGAGACCGAACTGGTGAAGCTGAAGGCACAGCACCCCGGCGCGCCCGTCGCGGCACACCCGGAATGCCCCGCGCACATCCTCGACCACGCCGATTACGTGGGCAGCACCAGTGGGATCCTGGCCTTTGCGAAAGACTTCCCCGGCGACATGCTGATCGTCGCCACCGAGCCCCACATCATGCACCAGATGGAAAAGGCCTTGCCGGAAAAACATTTCATTGGTGCCCCCGGGGCCGACGGGAACTGCAACTGTAACATCTGCCCCTACATGGCGCTCAACACGATGGAAAAGCTCTACATGGCACTCCGCGACCTGCAGCCGCGCATCGAGATTGAGGAAGGGCTACGACTGCGCGCAAAGCGCAGCCTCGACCGGATGCTCGAAATGGCAGGAAACACGGTCGGGCAGGGGGACCTGGGAGCGCGCTAGCTCCCGGTCGTACTCATCGGCCCTGCTGAATAAAGTGGGTCTGCGCATTCATATGTGTCGATAGCTGAGGGGAAAGCCCGGTCGATTCCCCGGTCCTGCGACGGCATCGCCATCGGCGAAGCCTTCAACCGCAGGTAATAGGCGTGCGCCACGAACCCGGCGACCCAACTCGCGAAATAGCCGAGCCACAGCAACAGCCAACGGATGTTGCGGGCGATACTGATATCAAGGCGCACCGAGTCCGCCAGATCCATAGCGGCGCGGACCGCAAGCAGCGCGACCGACCCCATGACGACGATCTTCAGGGCCGACAGGACGACGTCACCGATCGGTGCGTGGATGCGCTGCGCGATGGCCCTCAAGGTCAGCCAGTAGACGAAGCCCCCGAGAAGGGTAGCGATGATCCGCTTGTCGCTGAACACATCGACGGGAACGCCGGGCTCGATCGCGGCGCGCAAGGTTGTCACGACGAAAACGAACAGGGCAAAGGCAGCCGCGAGAAGCGCTGGCGATACACTGGGCGTTATTGTGGCAATGGGGTGTGGCGAACGGCCATGCATCGTCGATCTGCTCATTTTTCCCTTTTGCTCGCCGTGCTTTAGCCGGATCAGCAAGTGCTGAACGTCGGGGTCGCTGCTTCGTTCCGCGGCTGCATCGAAGCCCGCGTCGACGACGATTGAAACTATCTTCGCGTCCCGGCATTCACACCGGCGCGCGTGCGGCCTACGACAGCGCGAACCAAGGGAAACGCCTGTGCTCTCCACGCCCGTTCTTGCCGCCATCGCCTGGGCCGTAATCCTGGGAGGCGTCGGCGGCGTCGTGACCGAAATCGGACCCTGGTACCGCAACCTCAAGAAGCCCGCATGGCAGCCACCCGACTGGCTGTTCGGCCCGGCATGGACGCTGATCCTGGGGCTGGCGGCCTGGGCCAGCGTGCTCGCCTATAACGGCGCCACCGACGATGCCGGGCGCAGCAGCGTCGTCATCCTCTACGCCGTGAACTTTGTCGCGCATTTCGACTGGTCGCCCCTGTTCTTCAAGTTCAAGCGGCCCGACCTTGCGCTGATCGAAGTCATCTTTCTGTGGGGATCGGTGCTGGCCCTGTGCGTCGGTCTGCGCCAATACTCCGTTACGGCAAGCTGGCTGATCGTGCCCTATCTGGTCTGGGTCAGCTTTGCCGCCTGCCTGAACTTCATGATCGTCAGGCTCAACCGGCCTTTCTCAGGTGCGACGGGCGCCTAGCCCAGCGAGGCCGCCGACCCGGCGAGCAGGCCGCCATCGATGTCGAGTTCCGACCCTGTGATATAGGGCGCATCGTCCGACGCAAGGAAGACGCACAGCGCCGCGACTTCCTCGACCGTACCGAAGCGCTGCAGCGGAGTGTCTTTGACCAGCGCTGCCATCTTCGCATCACGGTCGGGTCCGTCGCTGATCATCGCTTCCCAGATCGGGGTGAGGATCGCTGCGGGGTGCACCGAATTGCAGCGAATGTTCAGCCCCTGCTGGGCGCACCACAATGCCACGGTCTTGCTATGGTTGCGGACGGCGGCCTTGGATGAGGCATAGGCGGCGGCGCCGGGAATGCCGACCAGCCCAGATCGCGACGAGATATTGATGATCGCGCCCGATTTCGCGGGCCGCATCGCGCGGATCGCGTGCTTGCAGCCCAGCATCGTCCCGTCGAGATTCACCCGGTGGACGGCATGCCATTCGGCAAGCGAGACGTGCTCGGGATCGTGAGGGCCGCTGCCCGGTCCAAAGCCGGTGATTCCTGCATTGTTGACGAGCACGTCGAGCTTGCCATGGGCAGCGAGCGCCTCGGCCATCGCGGAGACCCACTGCGCTTCGTCGCTTACGTCGAGGGCATGGAAATGATGCGTCGGACCCAGCGCGTCGGCGAGCGCCTGGCCCGCCCCCACGTCGATGTCGGTCACCCAGACCGTCGCGCCTTCACGGGCGAAGGCGGTGGCGATTGCGGCGCCGATACCGCGTGCGGCACCGGTGACGAGCGCGATCTTGTTGTCCAGACGGTTCATGCACATGTCCTAGGCCTATGGGCGGGGCGCGTCGAACTGCTATCGCGCCGCATGGCATTTCATCTCGACCGATTCGATCTCGACGCGTTCATCGCGAACACGCTGGCCGAGGACCTCGGCAGCCCGCCGCGTGACGTGACGTCGGAAAGCGTAATACCGGCCGAGGCACGGTTCACCGGGGTCATGGACAGCCGCGACGCGATCACCGTCGCCGGCTTGCCGATTGCCGAAGCGTTTTTTCGCGCCCTCGACCCCCTGGTCGAGATCGAGCGGCTGGTGGGGGAGGGCGAAGCTGCAGCGCCGCGCACCGACCTGATGCGCCTGTCGGGCAATGCCCGCACGCTGCTGATAGCGGAGCGATCCGCGCTCAACACGGTCCAGCATCTGTCCGGCATCGCGACGATGACGCGCGCCTATGTCGACGCCATCGCGGGTACCGGCTGCACCTTGCTCGATACGCGCAAAACCATTCCCGGCCTGCGCGTGCTGGAAAAATACGCGACCCGCATGGGCGGCGCGACCAACCACCGCATGGGTCTGTGGGACGCGGCGATGATCAAGGACAATCATGTCGCCGTCGCGGGTTCGGTCGGCGAAGCGACGCGGCGGGCCAGGGCGGCGGGGGTCGAACACATCATCGTCGAGGTCGACAGACTCGACCAGATCGAGCCCGCGCTGGCGGCCGGCGCGACGCACCTGTTGCTCGACAATATGGATGCCGGGGCGCTGCGTGCCGCCGTCGCGCTGGTGGCGGGCCGGGTGCCGACGGAGGCGTCAGGGGGAGTCACGCTCGAAACCATCCGCGCAAAGGCCGAGACCGGCGTCACCTATATCTCGGTCGGGCGGCTGACGCAGAGCGCGCCTGCCGCCGATATCGGCTTGGATTTCAAGGTCAGCTGACTAGGCTGATCGGCAATCTTTCAGGAGTCCGAAATGCAACGTCCACCTTCGATCATCACCTTCGAACGCTGCTATCTCGGCGCCATCGCGCTGGGGCTCGCCAACAACGCGCTCAACTGGACCAACCTGCAGGAGCAGATGGCGGCTACGCCGAACAGCCAGCTGCTGCCCGACTGGTTCCTGCCCGCGACAATCGGCATCGGCCTGCTGATCACGCTGTTGCTCTGGTTTTTCGTAGCGCGCCGTGCGTCGGTTGTGGCCAAGTGGATATTGGTCGTGTTCTTCGCCATCGGCCTCATCGGGGTGCCGGGTATCATTTCAGGCATATCCATGGGCCTGATTTCGCCCTTTCTGGCGGTGGCAGGACTCATCACCCTCACCCTGAACGCCATTGCCGTCTGGATGCTGTTCCGGCCCGACGCGAAGCTGTGGTTCGCGGGGCAGCAGTCCGGCCTTACGGACACCTTCTCTTGAAGGTCATTGCAGCGGCGCTCTTCGCTGCGCTCCCGTTCGCGGCAGTCGCCCAGCCAATCAGCTGCGCTGTCCCGACCCAGATCGAACGCCCGCGTCCTGACCTGCCCGACACACGCGTCGGCAAGCGGGTGTTGCCGACAGCGAGCTATACGCTGGCAATCAGCTGGAGCCCGCAATTCTGCCGGGAACACGACGCCTCGTCCTTCCAGTGCGGGGCAGAAAGCCGTTTCGGTTTCGTGCTCCACGGCCTGTGGCCCGATGGCGCCGGCAAGGACTGGCCCCAATACTGCCGTGCGGTCGAACTGCTGCCCGAAGCGACGCTCAGGGCGAACCTCTGTGCGACCCCTTCGGCGCAGCTCCAGCAGCATGAATGGGCCAAGCACGGCAGTTGCATGAATGTGACTGCAGACGATTACTTCCGGCGGTCGACCGGCTTGTTCGGTCAATTGCGCTTCCCCGACATGAACGCGCTGTCGCATCGCGGCGGCCTGAATGCCGGGGTGCTGGCGACGGCAATCGCCCGCGCCAATCCGGGCATTGCCCCCAACATGGTGCGGGTGACCGCGACAAAGGGCGGCTGGCTCGACGAGATATGGTTCTGCCTCGACATGCGGCTCCGTTACGCGCGCTGCAGTCGCGCGCAGGACGGCGGGATCGCGTCCCCGGCACGCGTGAAGATCTGGCGCGACGAACGCTAGGCGTCGACGACGGCGGTGCCCGGATGGTGCCGGTCCAGATGCTTCTTGATAATCTTAAGGTTGCGCGTGTTCGACCGGAAGAAAAAGTCTGGGACGATACCGATGAAGGGGATGGCGCCCAGCAGCGCATCGACACCGATGTTGCCAGCGATGCGCAAATAGGCGTGACGCGGCATGCCCAGATTGCGGGCTTCCCAGGCAAGGTAGCTGCCCATCGCGGCCGCGACCACGCTGCCGCCCACGGGAATGAGGTCGAGGATGACGTCCAGCCCGACCCGGCGGTTGAGGCCGGGAATGACGAATAGTCCCTCCAGCAGCTTCTCCATGCCCTCGATGCGGCGACGGACGGCGGCAGGATCGGTACCGCCAAGGCCAGCCTTTGCAGTCAGGGCATCGAAATCGATCGTCTTGGGCATCGCGTACAATCCCTTCTCATCGGAATATGGGAAGGTTCGCCCCAATTGCCAGTACGGGTGTCAGCTCGCCGGGCGCCGGGGCGGGCGCAGTTCGTTGAGAGGGTGGCTGCCGAGGGCGTTCTCTTTCCACCCGGAAAGCGATGGATCGACCAGCGACCAGCGTACCGGCACGCCCAGGGGAATGTAGCTCGCTCGCGCCGTAACATCGGCATCCGCATCGGCCAACCGCGCTGACCGCAGCTCAAGCGTGTCGGCCACGCGCGACGCAAGCAGGGCCGTATCGCCCCGTGCATCGCACACGAGCCCTTCCGCGCAGGACAATTGGGTCAGGAACCAGTTGCCGCTGGCGTTGGGCGCCACGGCGTCGATCAGCCGCAGATCGGCGTTCTCGTCCCGCAGCGACACCGCGATTGCAGCCACGCCGATGCGGCGCCAGTCTGCAGCGATCCGCGCGAACAGCAGGCGCATACCGGGACCCGGCGGCAGTGCGATGCGCAGTGTTGGCGTTACCCGGCCTCCACCACGCCATTCCGCGATCTGTGCGGCGGCGACGGCGCGTCGCTGGGCAATGGCGACATTTGCCCAGTCCGGACGTTCCGGCGGCCGCGCGCTGTCGAACTGGGCGGGCAGGATGGCATCCGACACGGCCCAACCATCCAGGCCGAGCGCGCCGGGCAGGGCGGTCCTGTCGATCGACATCGACAGCGCGCGACGCACGCTGCTCGTCGACAGAAACGCCGACTTGCCCACCACCGCGAGTCCGAACAGCCCTTGCCCGGCGTCGAAGCGCAGTATGCCGGGACGGGTCCGGGCTGTCCTTACCACCGGCCAGTCGGCCAGCGTGCCCCCCATGACCAGATCGCTGCGATCAGCCTGAAAGCGGGCAATGGCGAGCGCTGCGCGCTCATGGCGCAGCAGCACGGCGTCCGGCGCCTCTCCGGCGGGATCGTCTTCCTGCACGATGGGCAACAATCTGACGGTCGTGCCACGAATGCGGGCAATACGAAATGGTCCCGTTCCGCGCCCACCGCGCCGGATCCCCATTTCCGGCTGCGCAAGCAACTGCAACAAATTCGGTCGCGGCACCTTCAGCCGCACTTCGACCACCCGCCCGGTCATGCCGACAAAGGCATCCACGGCGGTGAGCAGCGGCTTGATCGTATTGCGGCTGCCCGGCGCAATCGCCCGGTTCAGGCTCTGCGCGACATCGTCGCCTGTGACTTCGCTGCCGTCGGGCCACTGGGCCTGACGAATGCGAAAAATGGTGCTCAGGCCGTCGCTGGTGACGATCCAGCTTTCGGCCAGGGCGGGTTCGACCTGTCCATTGCCGTCGAGCGCGACCAGTCCCATCGCCGTTGCGCTGGCCAGCACGGCGTCGCTCTGTGTTAGCTGCATACGGTCGGGGTCGGCGAGCCTCGGCCGGTCGCCGATAATGCTCACATCGATTTCGCCATCGTCGCGCGGGTTGCTGCACGAGGCGAGCAAGGCCAGCATCGCGAACAGGGCAGGGCGAAACACAAGCGGCATGGCGCACTTATGCAGGCGGGGCCGCGACGGAGCAACGTCCGTCGCAGCGCCTCTAT
This sequence comes from Sphingomonadales bacterium, assembly GCA_031371635.1. GTDB lineage: Bacteria > Pseudomonadota > Alphaproteobacteria > Sphingomonadales > Sphingomonadaceae > Sphingomonas_O. The sequence goes on from JANMJZ010000107.1 coordinate 14,434, forward strand.
TGCCGATGGTGCGGACGGCGGGACTCGAACCCGCACTCTCACAGAGAAGCGGATTTTAAGTCCGCTGCGTCTACCGGTTTCGCCACGTCCGCACGGGCTGGCCATCGACCATAGCCGCAGTTCGGCGTTCTGCGACTATCGAATTTTCTTAGGTCGTCCTTAACCATGTAGCCTTCAGATTGGGCGGCATGCCCAGGTCCTCTCTGACTAACGCCGGACTGCAGGCCAGGACTGTCAATCTCCTTGGAATTGCGGCGCTCGCCATCATGCTGATGTGGCCGGCCGCCTGGAACGGGTTTCCACTCATTTTCCCCGATTCAGGCGTCTACTTCGGCATAATCTATGGCCACGACTTTGCCGTCGACAGATCCAGCTTTTACGGATTGCTGCTCAAGCCTGTCGTATCCGCGCTACCAGCCCTGGCGGGACTATGGTTCGGTATAATGGTGCAGTGTCTGGCCGTGGCTGCTGTGGTGTGGGCAACGGCCAAGCGCCTGATACCGAAGTTATCGCCTATGTATGCGCTGCCGTTTCTTGCCGTATTTGCATTGGCGACTTCGGTGGCCTGGCACGCGGGGCAGTATATGCCGGATGCATTCACTGGCCCTCTCATTCTTGTCACCTGGCTGGCGGCCCTTCGTGATCCGTCGGAGGACTGCGCGGCGACCCTATGGCTGGCCGTGATCGTGATGGCGTTGATGCATTACACGCATCTACCGCTGTTGCTGGGCGTGGCGTTCACCACCATCGCCTGCAGCCCCGCCGCGGGCGTAGCGTTGCGCAGTGCGTTTCGCCGGGGCGTCGCGGCCCTGTTGTCCGTCGGCATTGCGACAGCACTACTCATCGTCGCCAATGGTTCGCTGCTTGGCCGGTGGAACGTCGCCCCCATGGGACCAGCTTTCCTTTTCGCGCGACTGACAGAGGACGGCCTGACGAGGCCCTGGCTGAAGGACAATTGCGGAAAATCGGCACCTCGGGAACTCTGCGCCGCACGTGCCGAAATCCCGGACGACAGTCAGGTCCTGTTGTGGAGTGGCGACAGCCCCTACAACAGCTGGGTCTGGTATCCCCGGTCGGAGCAGGAGCGCTGGACATGGATCGACCGGCTTGCGGCCGCCAACAGCGGCGCGATTGCCGCGCGTCCCATGGCTTTCGCTACCAACTCGCTGCGCAGTGGACTCCGCCAGTTTGCCAGCTTCCAGGCCATCGACGACTTGTGTCCGCAATCGTGCGGCGGCGAACAATCAGGCCCGGCAGCAGCTCTGAAATTGTACCGACCTGCGGCTGAGGGACCGCTTCGTGCTTCAAGACAAGTCGCCGGTACAACACCGGTAGCCCTTGTTCGCGCGTTAACGACGCCCGTAGCGACTTTTTCGCTGATCTTGCTGCCGGTGCTGCTGTGGTGCGCTGGACGTCGCGGGGACAGACTTGCGCTATCCTTGCTCATGTCGATCGCGGCGGCGTTGGTTACCAATGCCCTGATTGCCGGGGCGTTTTCCGACGTTCACGACCGGTATCAAAGCCGTATTATCTGGCTCGTGCCGTTCGCTGCCGCTGTCGTGATCGCCCGCTGGAGTCAGACGTTCAGGCGCTCGCGCATTTCCTTGCCGGGCTTGAAATAGGGAACCCGCTTCGAGGCCACAGCGACGGCGTCGCCGGTCCGCGGATTGCGACCCGTTCGGCCATCGCGGGCCCGTGTGGAAAATGTACCGAAGCCCCGGAGCTCAACGCGACCGTTTGCGGCAAGTTGCTCGATAATATCGACGAAGAAACATTCGACGATCGCTTCGATATCGCGCACAGTCAAATCAGGATTTTCTGTCGCGAGATGTGTAACTAGTTCAGACCGGATCATGATATTCCCCGCTTCACTGTACCGGAACTGGCACAGTCGCGTGCCCGGCCGTACGCATTACAAGGCGGCCAGTGCGGTGACGAATTTAGCAAACGCGCCACCAAGCGCAAGTCGAACGCCACCTTCGCGAAATTTAATTTCGTAAGCGAATTGAATCAGTCAGTTACGGTAATGGTTATTACGTAATTAAGGAATAATCCAAGAAAACCTTCGGGAGAAGTGCGCGAATCGGCCGACTTAAACGACCAATTCGCGCCTCTCCTTTATCCGATTCGCCGAAATGTTGGGCCAATAACTGGCCCGATTCGGCGCATCAGGCCTTCGGCTCGCGTGCCTTCAGTGCTTCTCCAAGAATATCGCCAAGCGATGCACCTGAATCCGACGAGCCGTATTGTGCGACCGCCTGTTTTTCCTCGGCCATTTGCATGGCCTTGATCGAGAAGGTCGGCTTTTTGGACCGGTCGAAGCCGGTAACCATAGCGTCGAACTTCTGTCCGGTCTGGAAGCGTTCGGCGCGCTGCTCGTCGCGGTCGCGGCCAAGATCGCTGCGCTTGATAAAGCCCGTTGCCCCATCGTCCCCGATCTGGACCTCGAGGCCGCCGTCGCGAACTTCGAGGACCGTGACGGTGACGATCGCGTTCTTCGTGACGCTGGCGTTGTTGCTCGTCGCGGCGGCGGTGCCCGCCATGGCAGGCGCACCCTTTTCGAGCTGCTTCATGCCGAGCGAGATGCGCTCCTTGTCGGCCTCGATGGCGAGGACGATGGCCTTCACCGTCTCGCCCTTGCGATGCAGGTTCAGCGCGTCTTCGCCCGAGATGCCCCAGGCGATGTCGGACATGTGGACCATGCCGTCGACGTCGCCGTCCAGGCCGATGAACAGGCCGAATTCGGTCGAGTTCTTGACTTCGCCCTCGACGACCGAGCCCACGGGGTGATCGGCTTCGAACTGCTCCCACGGATTGGAGATCGCCTGCTTCAGGCCCAGCGACACACGACGCTTCTCGCTGTCGACCTCAAGCACGATGACATCGACTTCCTGCGAGGTCGACACGATCTTGCCGGGATGGACGTTCTTCTTCGTCCACGACATTTCGCTGACATGGACCAGGCCTTCGATGCCCGGCTCCAGTTCGACGAACGCACCATATTCGGTGATGTTCGTGACGCGGCCCGACAGCTTGGTGCCGATCGCATACTTGGCTTCGGCGCCTTCCCACGGATCGCTCTCGAGCTGCTTCATGCCCAGCGAGATGCGCTGCGTGTCCTTGTTGATGCGGACGATCTGGACCTTCACCGTGTCACCGATGTTGATGACTTCGCTCGGGTGGTTGACGCGCTTGTAGCTCATGTCGGTAACATGAAGCAGGCCGTCGATGCCGCCGAGGTCGACGAACGCACCGTAATCGGTGATGTTCTTGACGACGCCGTCGATGATCTGACCTTCACTGAGCGTGGAGATCAGGCCGGTGCGCGCTTCGGCACGGCTTTCCTCGAGGATCGCGCGACGCGACACGACGATGTTGCCGCGCTTGCGGTCCATCTTCAGGATCTGGAAGGGCTGGGGGATGTCCATCAGCGGCTGCACGTCGCGCACCGGACGGATATCGACCTGCGAACCAGGCAGGAAGGCCACGGCGCCGTCGAGATCGACGGTGAACCCGCCCTTGACGCGACCGAAGATCACGCCATCGACGCGCGCCGACTTGGTGAACTCCTGCTCCAGCTTGTCCCAGGCGGCTTCGCGGCGGGCGCGGTCCCGGCTGAGCATGGCTTCGCCATGCATGTTTTCGACGCGGTCGACGAATACTTCGACGATGTCACCGACTTTAAGGTCTGCTTTCTGGCCGGGAGCGGCAAATTCGCTCAACCGGACGCGGCCTTCGGACTTCAAGCCGACGTCGATGACGGCAAGGTCGTTCTCGATGGCAGTAACGGTACCCTTGACCACTTTCCCTTCGAAAGTGCCGTCGGCACCCAGGGTTTCTTCAAGGAGGGCCGCGAAATCGTCGCGGGTCGGGAGTGCGGCTGTCGCCATAAAATTCTTGTTCCTCAGAGTTTAATTTGTCCGGCCAGGCGGTTGGTTCCGCCGGTCTTTTGACCAGAACGACCGCCAGGGACCCCATGTCCCAAACGGTGTCCGGCGCGCGAAATTTGCTCTGATGCAGAGGTACGCTAAAGCGAAAACGGCGCATGGATTGCTCCACGCGCCTTCCTCCGCGAACGCCTTGGCTCGCTGGACGAGCGCGCCCTAGCGGAAAAAGGCTCCGAAAGCAAGCATGCTTATCGCATACAGGCGGCGCTGCTGCCGTCGTCCATCGCTATGCGCGGCACGCTGGATGACGGCTGGGTCGAAATCAGGATGCCGCTGGACTGGCACCGACGCAACTGAAAGCGTACCTTGCGCGCCCGAAAGTCCAAAGAGACGCGCCGAAACGCATCCATCATGTCGGTACCCAGCAGCATCGCCGGTTCGTCCGCCAGCCCGAAGACCCTGAAGGGCGGCACATCTGCGAAGGCGATCGGGACGTCGCTGAGTACGACGGGTCCCAGTTTCAGCTCATGCACGCGCGCAATCTTCAGCTTGATCCTGACCCCGGTCACGCCCGTCGCCTCGAGCTCGGTAAATTGGGTGCCGCGCCGCAGCAGCTGATCGCGCAGGACGCCATTGCCGATCGTGATCTCGGACCCCGTATCGATGACCGCGCTCACCTGCCGGCCGTTGGCACGCGCGCGGGTCAGGATCAGCTGCCCTTTGCGCAGCCGGGCCGTCACGACGATCTCGCCGTCATAGCGCGGGGCAGGGCGGGTCGCGTCCTCCACCCTGATCAGCCGCTTTTCGAAATCGAGCATCAGCCGCTGTTCGGCGAGCGCGTCGATGCCGATCATCCCGTCGCCGCCGATATCGGCTTCGGCCAGCACGGGCAGCTCGAGATACGGAACGCGCGTGTCGCCGACCGTCAGCGCATCGACGAGCACGCGCTCGACCCGGGTCGTCGCGGTCATCGCATTGAGGATCACCGGGCGGCCCGGTGGCAAAGCGAGCGCCCTGGCGATGCGTTGCCCCACCACCGTGGTGTCCGCGCCGCTGTCGACGACGAAGCGATAGGGTCCGGTATCGTTGATCTTCACCGCAACGGTCATCCGCGTATCGACCTTGCGCGCGGCGACATCCTTGCCGCCGACGTCCAGCGTGGAATCATGCTCTGCAGGCGTCAGCGGCGCCATGGGCGCTGGCGGTAGCGTCCTGGGCGGCGCTGCCCCGGTGGCGGCGACCATGACGAGGCAAAGCGTGAAAACAGGGCGCGCGGTGGACATGCGGCCGGTCTATCAGGTCTGGTGGGCCCCGACGAGATCGATTGCCCGTGCAATGGCATCCGTGATGCTCAGGTCGCTGGTATCGAGCAGCACTGCGTCGTCGGCTTGCCTGAGGGGCGCCGTCCGCCGCCCGGAATCCCGTGCGTCGCGGTCGAGGATGTCGGTGAGGACATGATCGTAAGATACCTGGCTGCCTTCGCCGACCAGCTGGGCGAAGCGGCGCCTGGCGCGGATGTCCGGCGTTGCCGTCACGAACAGCTTAGCGTCGGCGTCCGCCGCGATGACCGTGCCGATGTCTCGTCCGTCGAGCACGGCGCCGCCCGGCCGCGCGGCAAATGCCATCTGACGTTCCAGCAATGCCTGCCGCACGGAAGGGTGGGCCGAGACGACCGAGGCAGCGCGGGACGCAGCTTCGCAGCGGATGTCCGGATCGTGGAGCATCGCTTCGCTGAATGCGCAAGCGCGCCGTGCGTCGAGTTCATGCCCGGGATCACCGCCATGGCGGAGCACCGACAGCCCGACTGCGCGATACAGCAAGCCTGTATCCAGATGGGGCAGGGCAAAATGTTCGGCAAGCGCGCGGGCAATTGTGCCCTTGCCCGAGGCCGCGGGCCCGTCGACGGCAATGATCATCTGCCTGCCTTACGCGACCTCAGTGCACTTGCCAGCCCCATGATTGCGATGCAGCCCCATGCTGCTTCGAGCACGACTGCCGCCAGGTTGAAGTTTACCGACAGCGATATCAGCAGCAGCACCGCGCCGACGAGGTTCAGGATGTTGAACAATACCTTGTCCATCGACGGCGAGACGTTGGCGTAGCTGAATGCGCCGATGAAGATGACGCTGCCGATTAGACCGATGATGTCGGCAAGCAGAGTCGTCATGCCACGCCCAGTTCGTGCAGACTTGCCTCGAAGCCGGGATAGCTGGTCGCGACGGGAGACATATCGTCGATTGTGACCGCCATGCGGCTGACGAGACCTGCCACGGTCATGCTCATCGCGATGCGGTGGTCGAGATGCGTCGCCACCGTCGCGCCGCCGGCTAGCAAATCGCCGCCGCTGCCCTCGACGATCAAGCCATCGGGCAGTTCCTCGACGCGTACCCCGCAATCGCCGAGCGCCCTGGCCATTACCGCGATGCGGTCCGATTCCTTGACGCGCATCTCCTCGATCCCGCGGATCACCGAGCGGCCCTGCGCCAGTGCGGCCGCAACGAACAATATGGGGTATTCGTCGATCATGGTGGCGGCGATCTCCGGCGAAGGGTCGATGCCTGTCAGAACGGAATGCCGGACGATAAGGTCCGCAACGGGTTCGCCACCGACGACGCGCTGTTGTCCGAACGCCATATCCGCGCCCATGTCGCGCAATACCTTGTACAGGCCCGCACGGGTGTCGTTGAGCCCGACATTGGCGATCGTCACCGACGAACCCGGGACCAGCAGCGCCGCGACCGTCGCGAATGCCGCGGACGAGGGATCGCCCGGCACCACGATATTCTGCGGCCGCAATTCGGCCTCGCCCCGGATCGAGATCGTCCGCACCCCTGTTGCGTCGGTCTCGACGGTCAGTTCGGCCCCGAACCCGGCCAGCATCCGCTCGCTGTGGTCGCGGGTCGGCACCGGCTCGACGACGCGCGTGATGCCGGGGGTGTTCAGCCCTGCCAGCAACACTGCCGACTTCACCTGCGCAGAGGCGACGGGCAGCCGATATTCGATGGGGATCGCCGGGCACATGCCCCGCAGCATCAGGGGCAGGCGCCCGCCGGGGCTTGCCGTTATGTCGGCGCCCATCGTCGACAGAGGTTCGATGACCCGGCCCATGGGCCGTCCACTGAGCGATGCGTCGCCGGTAAAGGTCGCCGTAATCGGATGGCTGGTGACCAGCCCCATCAGCAGCCGGGTCGACGTGCCGGAATTGCCCATGTCGAGAGCCGATTTCGGCTGGAGCAGCCCGCCGACGCCGACGCCCCAGACGTGCCAGCGCGACCCGCGCTTTTCGATCGTGGCGCCCATCGCGCGCATAGCCGCGGCAGTGGCCAGCACATCCTCGCCCTCCAGCAGCCCCTCGATCACCGACTCGCCGACGGCAAGCGCCGACAACATCAGCGCCCGGTGCGAAATAGACTTGTCACCGGGAACAGTGATCGTGCCGCGAAGCGGGCCCGACGCGGAGAAGGATCGCGGTGTCGCCATGGCGCGCGGCTTTGACAGTGGCCCCCGGCTATGGCAAGGGCGCGCACCTTCGTCGCTGCGGCCCTCTGGTGTCCGGCGGCAACAGCAGTTTTTCCGGAGCATCCCGACCAATGGTAAAGCCTGAATGGGGCACGAAGCGCACTTGTCCGAAATGCGGGACGCGCTTTTACGATCTGACCAAGGAAGATCCCGTTGTCTGCATAAACTGCGGCAACCAGTGGACTCCCGAATCCATCCTGAAGTCGAAACAGCCCCTGCCGTTCGATGCGCCCAAGAAGGACGAGGCCAAGGACGACGACGATCTCGAAGTCGCCGACATCGATCTGGACGTCGTGGACGAGGATGCCGAGAAGTCGCCCGACGATGAAGTCGACCTCGGTGGCGACGACGATCTGGGCGTCGATACCGGCCAGGGTGACGACGACGTCTAAACGACGCTTGCACGGACGCGCGGCCTGACATATGGCCCGCGTCCTTGGATTGGGGCCTTAGCTCAGCTGGGAGAGCGCCACACTGGCAGTGTGGAGGTCAGCGGTTCGATCCCGCTAGGCTCCACCAATCCTACCACAGATGTCGTTGAGAATATTCAACTGACGTGCTGCTGGTTCCCTCATCGGCCGGCCGACCGGCTGGGCTAGACGATTGCCAGCGCTTTTCCGGCCTAGCAGGGTCGTTCCCCAGAAATACTTTTGACAGTTATCGGCATGAGCGCTGAAATTCGTGCGCTTCTCGCCCTTGACGATAGCAGCAAGGAATTGCCAATTCTATGTCCTGCAGACTTGGGGCTTAAATGACCCTTTCTCGCACCAAAAGCGTGCCGGATGCTGGCCACTGTTCAAGCGGCCTCGAATCCCGTTTCTAAAGGCTTGGGTCGCCGCAAAATCCCCTGACGACGACCGGGTGCTGTTTGAATGGGGTCTGGCTTTTACCCGGCACCCGCATAGCCCAGCAGATCTTTTAGTGACTTGGCCAGATCGAGGCTCCTTCCTTGGCGGCCCGCTGCCGTTAGATGGGTTGGGTAGTCGCAAAAGTCTGTGCGGTCCGAAACGATAATCGTTTTTACCGGACGTCGGAGCACGGGGCCCCACTGCGAAAGGTCGCGCTCCAGCCGGGCGACGTAGGTGTTCCAGCCGGGTATCCGCTGCATTTGCTAACGCTGGGTATTGTGGCCGTGATCCAGGCGGTCGCGCTTTACGTCAACGGGGAGTGGCTGATCTTCGGCAACAACGACGCGTATCATTTCCTCCTCAACCTCCTGTTCGTCTCGGGCTGGTGGCAATCGACAAGCATGTCTTTCAACGCTGTGATCTGGTCGGTTTCTGCCGAGATCCTTGCCTATGCGCTGTTTTGGATGACGCTGACATGGCTGCTGCGTTGGGGAATCGCATTGCCGCTGGCGATTGCCACATGTGCGCGCCTGACGGTGGCGCTGAATATCGCCCCCGATTCCTTGGGCGTGCTCCTCTGCGTGTATTTCTTTTTTATTGGCACCGCGATGTTCGTAGCGCTCTCCGCTGCGCCCACGCCGAAAGAGAAAGCGCTGATCGGTGCCGGTTGTGTCTGCGCAATCGGCTTCGGTTCGATCGTGAAGTGGGAGCATGCCGTTTGGGAACTGATGCGGCCGGGGCTATTTGGCGCGTTCATTCTGCTAGGCTACTGGATCGATAGCGTACTGAGTTTGCGCGTCCGGAAGCTTCTGAGCAACGCGGGCGATCTGTCTTACGGCATCTATCTTTGGCATATGCCGATCCTGCTGGTTCTTTGTCTTTCAATGCCGTCGGCGCTTCTTCTGCAGGTCACGAGGCAAGGCTGGTTCATCCTCGTCTTCCTCGCGATGGCGGTCGCGATCGCCTGGGTGGGCTTTCGATTTTTTGAGCGGCCTGCGCGGGATTTAATTCGCCAGCTTGCGCATCCAAGGATCGGTTCGCACCCCGCACGCCCCGATTAGTCGCGCCCCTCCTTCCGAAGTCACTCCGCGGGGTCCATGGAATTTGCCCTTCGCTTCGATCAGGGCTCGCGCGCTCTGCCTCTGCGCGAAAAAACCTCGCTCTGGAGTGCCTTCGTCTGACCTTTGGCGGTTATCGGGGGACAACGGGACTAGGTCGCTGCCACATCCATATCCGCTAGCGCCAGACGCAGCAGCTCTTCCATCGCCGCACGTGCCGAAGCCGGCTCGCCCGCAGCGATCGCGTCGAACACGGCGACATGTTCGGGCAGTGGATCGCGCGGTACGGCGCGGCGGCGAAATTTGAAGGCGGTCGTCATCTTTACGGCCGCGCCGACGGAGCTCGCCAGCGAGGCGAGCGCGTCGTTGTGTGTGGCGGCGAGAATATTGAGGTGAAACATCTGGTCCGCCGCCTGACCCGCTTCGGTTGCCAGGCCATGCTGCCTCATCGCGTCGAGCGCGCCATGCATGGCTTCGATCTGGCCGGGTGTACGCCGTTCCGCCGCCAGCGCCGCTGCCGCAGGCTCGATAATGCCGCGCAGCTCGAACAGGCCCGCGACGAAGTGCTCGTCGGGATTTTCCGTGAAAGTCCACGCCAGAATGTCGGGGTCGAGCAGGTTCCACCGGGCCCGCGGCGTGACGCGCGTACCCGTTCGCGGACGGCTTTCGAGCAGCCCCTTTGCCGCGAGAATGCGGATCGCCTCGCGATAGGGCGTGCGCGACACGCCCATGGCCAGGGATTGCTCGATTTCACCTTCCAGGCTGTCGCCGGGGGCGTACCTGCCCGACAGGATGGCGCTGCCCAGCGTGCGTGCAATGGCCTGATGAATGCGCTCCGATCCTGCCAAGCTCTGCCCTAGTCCTCGAATGCGTCCGTAGTGGTCGCGCGGCCCCGCATGAAGGCATCGGCGACCAGTTGCAACGGGGCGAGATCGGCGTCGCTCTTGCCGCTGCGTACGAGCTCGACGAAGCGCGCATAGAGCGCCGGATACTCGCCCTCGGGCCGCGTCGCCTGCGGCGCATCGTCGATGAGCAGCGTGTTGCCGCCGTCCGATAGCCGCAGGGTCTTGCCGCGGGCCGTGACGACGATGTCCCATGTCTGCGGCCCGGTCTGTCGCCAGTCGAAGACGGCAGCAATCGGCGCGCCGTCGGCAGTTTCCATCGCCAGCCGCGCCGCGATCGGTGCGTGGCGGTTCGCAGGCGTCTCGAGCTCCGCGTCGATCAGGCGCACCGGCGAACCGATGATCCCGGTCAGGATCGACAGCGCGTTGATGCCGGGGTCGAACACGCCGAAACCGCCCGCTTCCCAGATCCACGCCTGTCCCGGATGCCAGTGCCGGACGTCTTCCTTCCAGCTTATCGAGACCTGTTCGACGCCATGTGCTGCGATCCAGTCGCGCGCCGCAGACACGCCTGCGGCATGACGCGAGTGCCAGCTGGCGAAGAGCGTCAGGCCGTGTTGTTCGGCCAGCAGGCGAAGCGCTTGTGCTTCGGAAACGGTCGCACCCGGTGGCTTTTCGAGGAAGACGTGCTTGCCCGCCGCCAGCACCGCCTTTGCGGCCGTATAGCGTGCCTGCGGAGGCTGGCAGAGCACGACGGCATCGAGGTCCGGCGCACCCGCGAGCATCGCCTCTATGGCCGGGTAATTGCGCAGGCCCTCTGCCGTGGAGTTCCGGCTTGCGACAGCTACGAGCTCGATGCCGTCGGTCGCGGCGATTGCCGGCAGATGCTGGTCGCGGGCGATCTTGCCGAGCCCGACCAGGCCGAGGCGGATGACATCGGTCACAGCTGCGCCCTCAATGATTGTCGCGAGGCATGCCGCGCGTCTGGGCAATGCGCTGAAAGCCATCGGCCCCTTCGAGGATCGCGCCTGTTTCGAGCTGGCCGACAACGCGCCGCTGGATTTCCTGCCACGGTGTCTGCGACGTCGGATAGGCATAGCCTCCGGCTGCTTCCAGCGCCGCCCTGCGCGCCGCGAGCAAGCTGTCGTCGATCAGAACATCGACGGTGCTGCGCTTCAGGTCGATCCGTACCCGGTCGCCGGTCTGCAGCAGGGCTAGCCCACCATTGGCTGCGGCCTCGGGCGACGCATTGAGGATGGAAGGGCTACCCGAAGTGCCTGACTGGCGCCCGTCGCCCAGGCAGGGCAGGGCGGCCACGCCTTCGCGCAGTAGATAGGCCGGCGCGCGCATGTTCACGACTTCGGCGGCACCCGGATAGCCGATGGGGCCGGCGCCGCGCATCACCAGCAGGGTCGTCGCATCGATCGCAAGCGACGGGTCGTCGATCCGCGCATGATAGTCTTCCGGGCCGTCGAAGACGACGACGGGCCCTTCGAACGCATCGGGATCGCCCGGGTTGCTCAGGTAACGCGCACGGAATTCCGGCGAGATGACGCTGGTCTTCATGATGGCGCTGTCGAACAGGTTGCCGGAGAGGACGAGGAACCCGGCGTCGTTTAGCATGGGGTTCGCAAAGGGCCGGATGACCCGTTCGTCCTCGATCGCCACCCCCCGGCAGTTCTCGCCGATGGTCCGGCCATTTGCTGTCATCGCCTGCTCGTGGATAAGGCCCTGAGCGATCAGCTGGCTCGTTACCGCCGGCACGCCACCGGCATGGTAATAATCCTCGCCCAGATATTCCCCCGCCGGCTGCAGATTGACCAGCAACGGTACCTTGTGGCCATGGTCCTGCCAGTCCTGCAGTTTCAGCTCGACGCCCATGTGCCGGGCAATGGCGGCAAGGTGGATGGGCGCGTTGGTCGATCCGCCGATGGCCGAATTGACGACGATTGCGTTGAGGAACGATTCCCGGGTCATAATGTCCGAGGGCTTCAGGTCTTCCTCCACCATGTCGACGATGCGCAGTCCGGTGCGATATGCATTTTCCTGCCGGTCGCGATACGGTGCGGGAATGGCGGCCGAGCCGGGCAATGACATGCCCAGCACTTCGCACAGTGAATTCATCGTCGTCGCCGTGCCCATGGTGTTGCAATATCCGGTCGAGGGTGCCGAGCTGGACACCAGCCGGATGAACCCGGCATCGTCGATTTCGCCGCGGCTCAGCATTTCGCGCGCTTTCCACACGATCGTGCCGCTCCCGGTGCGCTCGCCCTTGTGCCAGCCGTTGAGCATCGGCCCGACCGACAGCGCGATGGCGGGCAGGTTGACCGTGGCTGCCGCCATCAGGCAGGCGGGCGTCGTCTTGTCGCAGCCCACGGTCAGCACAACGCCATCGAGGGGGTAGCCGTAAAGCACCTCAACCAGGCCGAGGTAGGCGAGATTGCGGTCGAGCCCCGCCGTCGGGCGCTTGCCGGTTTCCTGGATCGGATGCACCGGGAATTCGATGGGAATGCCGCCCGCCTCGCGAATGCCGTCGCGGACGCGTTCGGCGAGCACGAGGTGATGCCGGTTGCATGGGGAAAGGTCGGAACCGGTCTGGGCAATGCCGATGATCGGACGACCGCTGCGCAATTCCTCCATCGAAAGCCCGAAATTCAGGTAGCGCTCGATATAGAGCGCCGTCATGTCGATGTTTGCGGGGTTGTCGAACCATGCCGCGGAGCGGCGCTTGCTGGGGGGCGTTGACGTCATGGTCCGTGGATTATACTCATACAATTTCAAGATCAACCGCACTGATGCGATGCAAAGCGGCACGAAATCCTTCTCGCGCGTTTCGTCTCCCGTCCGCGTAACCCTTGGAATGAAATGACAAATAACGCTCGTCTCATCTGGCCCGTCGAAGCGCTGCTCGGTGAGGGGCCGATGTGGAGCGCGACGGAAGCGGCGCTCCGGTTCGTCGACATCAAGGGCGGCCGACTTCATCGATACGTGCCGGAAACGGATGCGCAACGGACGGTGGACTTCGGCGGTCAGCCGAGCTTCGTAGTGACTGCCACTGATGGAACGCTCGTTGTCGGCTCGAACGGCCAAATCCTGTCGGTCAGCACTGTAGGCGCGCTCCTGCGGGTGATTGCCGACATCCCGACGCCCGCCCACAACCGGACCAACGACGCGACGGTCGATAGGCAGGGACGGTTGTGGTTCGGCACGATGGACAATGAGGAGCGCCAGCCCACGGGCGCGCTCTGGTGCCTCGACCGCGGCACGTTGCACCGCATGGGCGGCGAGGCGGTGGTGACCAATGGTCCGGCCATCACCGACGACGGGCAGACGCTTTACCACGTCGATTCGGGCAGGCGCACCATCTGGCGCTATGCCGTGGAAGAGGGGCCCAAGATCGCGAAGCCGGAGGTGTTCCTGCAGTTGACGGCGGAGGACGGCCACCCGGACGGGATCGTTCTCGACAGCGAAGAGTGCCTGTGGGTTGCGCTCTGGGAGGGCTGGAGTGTCCGCCGCTATGCGCCCGACGGCCGGCTGCTTCTCTCGATCGCCTTGCCTTGCGCGCGTGCGACAAAGGTCGCCTTCGGCGGAAGCGACTTGCGCACCGCTTTTGTCACCAGCGCGCGGGTCGGGCTCGACGAGGCAGCACTGGCGGCCCAGCCGCTTGCGGGGGGCCTGTTCGCCTTCGAGTCTGCTGTTCCCGGCAAGCCGCTGCCGTCGGTCAGGCTAACTCCATGAAATGGCGTGCGCTGGGCGACTGGGGCACCAGCAACCTGCGGCTCTATCGGGTCGAGGACGGCCGTGTAACAGGTCGGCTCGAAGGCCCGGGGATCGGGGCACTCGACGGTTCCCCGGCTCAGGCATTGCGCGATGCCCTCGCCCCGTGGTGGTCCACGTCGGCGCCCAGCCGCATAGACCTGTGCGGCATGGCAGGATCGCGCAACGGCCTGCACGAGGTCGCCTACCTCGACTGTCCCGCCGATGCCGAGCGATGGGCAAAGGCCATCGCCACCATTTCGTTCGAAGGCGTCCCCCTGCGTCTCGGGCCGGGCCTCGCCTGCCAAAATGCGCAGGGCGGTCCGGATGTCATGCGCGGCGAAGAAGCCCAGATTTTCGGCGCACTGTCGCTCGATCCCGGTCTGCGGGAGCGCGAGCTGCGGGTCGTGCTGCCCGGAACGCACAGCAAATGGGCCGTCGTCGAAAAGGGGCGGGTCCGCAGCTTCCGCACATGCCTGACGGGAGAAGTGTTCGCCTTGCTGCGCGATCGTTCGATCCTGCTGACCCTAGGGACGCCCGACCGCGAGAGCGAAGACGAAACGCTGGGCTTTGATGCCGGCCTCGACCGGGCCAGTTCGGGCGCCGGACTGATCGGCAGCCTCTTCGAGACGCGCGCGCAACAATTGCGGGCCGGCAAGTCCGCAAGCTGGGCGCTGGGCTTCCTGTCGGGCCTTGTCATCGGGAACGAGATTGCCGACATGCGCGACGCCGACGGATTGCCGGATACGGTGGTGCTGGTCGGGGCTTCGGCTCTGACCGCACGGTACGTGCAGGCGCTCGACCGCTTCGGCGTCGCGGCCCTGCAGATGGACGGGGATGCCTGCGTCCTGCGCGGACTGGAACTGATCGATGCGAACGGTTGACGAAGTGCTGGCAAGCGGCGGCCCCCCGCTCGTTGCAATCCTGCGCGGGCTGACGCCGGACGACGCCCTGGCGGTCACCGATGCGCTTGTGTCCGCAGGTATTCGCCTGATCGAGGTTCCGTTGAACTCGCCGGATCCCTTTCAAAGTATTCGGGCCATGCAGACCGCGTTCGGCGACGCGGCACTCATCGGCGCGGGAACGGTGCTCAATGCCGCATCCGTGGATCGGCTGGCCGATACTGGGGCCACGCTCATGGTCACCCCGAATACGAATCCGACCGTCATCGCGCGTGGCGTAGCGCGAGGCCTTGAGGTCATGCCCGGCTTCCTGACCGCCAGCGAAGCGTTCGCCGCCATCGAAGCCGGCGCCCGCCGCCTGAAGCTGTTTCCGGCAAGTGCCATGTCGCCGGCGTATCTGAAGGCGCTCCGCGACGTCATTCCACGCGACATCGGCCTTTGGGCCGTGGGTGGCACGGACGCGGGAAACCTCGCAGCCTGGCGCTCTGCCGGGGCGGAAGGACTGGGCGTCGGCGGCGCGCTCTACCGGCCCGGCGACGACGCCCGCACTGTCGCCGACAAAGCGGCGACGCTCATGGCCGCGTGGCGCGCTTCCGGCCCGGTCTGATTGGCCGGGCCTCGCGCTGCAGCGTGCTCAGCCCATGGTTGGAATGACGAAGCTCTGGTCCTGCACGCTGCCGCCTGTCGGCCAGCGCTGGGTCACTGTCTTGGTGCGCGTATAGAAGCGCACGCCGTCGGAGCCATATTGGTTGAGGTCGCCGAAGCCCGACCGCTTCCAGCCGCCAAAGCTGTGATAGGCGACCGGCACCGGAATCGGCACATTGATACCGACCATGCCCACTTCGACCTGTGCGGCGAATTCGCGTGCAGCCTGGCCATTGCGCGTGAAGATCGCGACGCCGTTGCCATATTGGTGATTGGTGGGATGCTGCAGCGCTTCCTCAAGCGTCTC
>JANMJZ010000113.1:0-18025 GCA_031371635.1 Sphingomonadales bacterium
TCGAGATCGAGGAGGCTGCGCTCTCCAGTGGCGAGGTCGCCGAGGCCGTGGCTCACGCCGTGACGGATCCGGCGACGGGGCAGGCGGCGCGGCTCGTCGTGCGCGGGACCGGCGATACCGACGCATTGTCGGCCCATCTCAGGCGCGAGCTGCCCTCGCACATGCAGCCGAAAATCATCGACTGGCGCGCCCAGCTGCCGCGCAACGCGAACGGCAAGATCGACCGATCCGCGATCCGGAGTGAAGTTCTGTGAAGCCTTTTGGCGCCATTCCGCCATGGTGGGACCCGGCACGCATCGCCCGCGCGCTTGTCGCGGCTGGCGATGCGTCGCCGTGCTTCGTCTACGATCTGGAAATCGTCCGGGACAAGGTCGCCACCTTGCGCAGGGCGTTGCCCGCGGGCGTGGGTGTCCATTATGCCGTCAAGGCAAACCCGCACCCGCAGATCGTCACTGCGCTCGCTGCGCTGGTCGACGGTCTCGACATCGCATCCGGCGGTGAGCTGGAGCTGGTCAGGGAGGCCGCCCCGGCAGCGCATGTTTCTTTCGCGGGACCCGGCAAACGAGACCAGGAGATCGAGGCGGCGATCCGCAGCGGGGTGACGCTGAACCTGGAGTCGTCAGGAGAGGCCGACCGTGCTCTGGCAGCAGCCGACCGCCTCGGCCTGACGCCAAAACTCGCTGTCCGCGTCAATCCGGATTTCTCGCTCAAGGGCAGCGGCATGAAGATGGGCGGCGGCGCTGCCGCATTCGGCGTCGATGCCGATCGCGTCGCGCCGCTTGTCCGCCACCTGATCGGGGCGGGGGCCGACTGGCAGGGGTTGCATATCTTCGCCGGAAGTCAGGCACTCGACAGCGACGCGATCGCCGCGACCCAGGCGGCAACGATGGAGCTTGCAGGGCGGCTGGCGACCGAGCTCGGCACCAGCCCACCACTGGTCAACCTCGGCGGGGGCTTCGGCATTCCCTATTTTGCAAACGACGCGACGGTTGACGTCGCACTGATCGGCACGCGCCTCGGCGAAGTGCTGGCGACGCGCGACGACAGCCTGGCGGAGACGCGTTTCGTCGTCGAGCTCGGGCGCTGGCTGGTCGGTGAATGTGGAGTCTATCTGACCCATGTGGTCGACCGAAAGCTGAGTCGGGGCGAAACCTTCCTCGTCACCGACGGTGGCCTCCATCACCAGCTTGCGGCCAGCGGCAATTTCGGCACGGTCGTTCGCCGCAACTATCCCATTGCGGTGGCAACGCGTTTTGCGGAACCCGCTACCGAGACGGTGAACGTCGTGGGCTGCCTTTGCACGCCGCTCGACAAGCTCGGCGACAGCGTTTCACTACCGGCTGCAGACAGGGATGACGTCATCGCCCTGTTCATGGCCGGCGCCTATGGAGCCAGCGCCAGTCCGGCGGGCTTTCTTGGCCATGGCCCGGCGGCGGAACGCGTCATCGGCTGACTGCCAGTAGGAACTGTCCACAGCTATCCATAACGCCATCGTTCCTAACGTAAAATTCACCTCTTACGTCCTAGATGGTCAGGCTCTTTTCGAGGTGAGCTGCGTCCGGCGGGCTCCGCCGCACAGCCTGCCTCACCGGAACGTGCAAGGGATATTGGGTTATGCGCAGCACGCGTTCGTCGCTTTTCCTCGGGGCCGGGCTTGCCGCCATGGCGCTCACCGGCTGCGCGGGCGGAAGCGGCAAGGGCCCGCAGTTGCCGCCCGCCAGTTTCGTTCAGCAGAGCGAAGGGCCGGGGGAGGAATATGTCATTGGGCCGCTCGACCAGATCACGATCTTCGTGTGGCGCAACCCGGAACTGGGCGCGAAGGTTCAGGTCCGGCCCGACGGCCGCATCACGACGCCGCTGATTTCCGACATGCCGGCCGTCGGCAAGACCGCCGCCCAACTTCAGGACGATCTGCGCGAACAGCTGTCACGCTACGTCAAGGATCCGATCGTCTCGGTCATCGTCGATAATTTCTCGGGTACCTATTCGCAGCAGGTTCGCGTTGTCGGTGCGACCGAAAAACCGGCGTCGATCCCCTTCCGCGCGAACATGACTCTGCTCGATGCGATGATCGCCGTGGGTGGCCTCAGCGAATATGCCGCGGGCGACCGGGCGCGCCTCGTCCGCTTCGACAGGGCTACGGGCAAGCAGACCGAATATGCGCTGCGCATCGGCAAGCTTCTCAAGCAGGGCGATTCCAAGGCAAACGTCCGCCTGCAGCCGGGTGACGTCATCATAATCCCGACCAGCGCGTTCTGAGGGCGCGGCCGTTGGGGAATATCTACGACGAGGCGCTGGTTGCGCTCCACGGCATCTGGCGCCGTCGCTGGCTGGCGCTTGGCGTGGCCTGGGCGGTCGGCCTGCTCGGCTGGCTGGTCGTCAGCCTGATTCCGAATACCTACAAGTCCGAGGCTCGAATCTACGTGCAGGCCGCGTCCCTGCTACCCGACAAGGTCGGCATGTCGCCCGGCGAGCAAAAGGCGAATATCGAAACCGTCCGCCAGACGCTGACTTCGGTCGATAACCTGCAAAAGGTCGTGCGCGGCACCGAGCTTGCCAATCATGTATCAAGCGATGCGGAGATCATGGCCAAGGCGGGCAGCCTTCAAAAGGCGATCACGATCGTTGCCGACCAGGATAATCTTTTCAAGATCAGTGCCGTCGTCGCCGAACACAGCATGTCCGACGCCCAGAACGCGCGTCTGTCGAAAGCGGTCGTGCAAAAACTGATTGACCTGTTCGTCGATGGCAACCTGCGCGATGGGCGAACCGAAACCGGCACCAGCCTGAAATTCCTCGACGCGCAAATCGAACAGCGCGGCCGGCAGCTTGCGCAGGTCGAGGCGCGGCGTGCGGCCTTCGAGTCAAAATATCTCAGTGCCTTGCCGGGTGGCGGTTCGATTGCCGAACGCGTCGCCCTTGCGCGCAGCGAGCTGTCGCGCGTCTCGTCGGACTATGCCGCTGCCGCAAGCAGTCTTTCGGCCGTGAACGGCCAGCTGGCAGGCATTCCCGCTACGACGACCACGCCGGGATCGGTCGTGAACAGCATCGACGGGCGTGTTGCGCAGATTCAGGGACAGATCGCCGATGGACAGGCGCGCGGCTGGACCGACAATCACCCCGACATGATCGCGCTGCGCGGCCAGCTTGCCCGTGCGCAGGCCATGAGCGGCGGCTCGCGGGTCACGCCGGGCACTTCGACCCAGAACCCGATGTACGTGACCCTGCGCTCGATGCAGGCGGAGAAACAGGCGACGGCGGGCGCTCTTGCCGCGCGCAAGGCGCAGCTTGAGGGAGAGATCAACCGCATCCTGTCGCTTCAGGCTTCGGATCCGGAATTCAGCGCCGCGCAGAACGGGCTCGACCGCGACTATCAGGTGCTGAAGACGCAATATGACAAGTTGCTTGCCGACCGAGAGGATCTGCGCCTGCGCGGCCAGGTCCAGGCACAGACGTCGCCGGTCAAGTTCAACGTCATCGACCCGCCCTCGGCCCCGTCGCTGCCGTCATCGCCCAACCGGCCGCTGTTGCTCACTCTCGTGCTGTTCGCCGCGCTCGGCGCGGGCGTGGGCGCTGCCTTCGGCTATGGCCAGCTCCAGACGACTTATCCCACGGCTACGCGCCTCGAACGCGCAAGTGGTCTGCCAGTGCTGGGCACTATTACCGAAGTCGTCCTGGCCCCGGAACGGGTCGTCCGTCGCAAGCGGCTGATGCAGTTTGCCGGCGGCACCGCCGCGCTGGTTGGCGTTTGGGCGCTGCTCATGGTCGTCGAATTCATTCAGCGGAGCATGGTGGCGTGAGCGGGTCGGTGACGAGCAACGACAACCGGCGCGCCGAGCCGGCCTCGCTCATCGAGCGCGCTGCCGAGGTTTATGATTTCGGCGTGGTCCTCAGGGGCAGAAATGCGGCGCCGCCCGAAGTTGCGGCACCCCTGCAACCTGTCATTGCCCAGGTGGAAGACGCGCCCCCTGTCGTTGAGCGTGTGCCCGAGGCGCCGGTAGTCCCGACCGCTCCTGCGGCGACATATGGTGGCGCAATCGCCCCCATCGACCGCGATCTTTTGCGCGACGGCGGGTTCATCATACCCGACTCACCGATCGACACGCTCGCCGAGGAATTCCGCCTCGTGAAGCGACAGCTACTTCTGCGGGCGGGGGCCCAGGCTGCTGCCGAGCGGACGCCAAAGGATCGCATGATCCTTGTCTGCTCGGCACAGCCAAATGAGGGGAAGACCTTTTGTGCGGTCAACCTCGCGCTCAGCCTTTCCAGCGAACGAGACAGCGAAGTCCTGCTCGTCGACGCCGATGTTGCCAAGCCGCAGGTCCTGTCGACGCTCGGGCTGCCGAACTCGGCCGGGCTGATCGATGCAATTGCAGATCCGTCGCTCGACGTCGAACGTCTGATCATCCGGACCGACATCCCCAAGCTTTCGGTCCTGCCGGCTGGCACCGCGACGAACGACGACACAGAATTGCTGTCTTCTGCCCGCGCGGCAGCGATCATCGCGGGTCTGGCGAGTGCGAACGAACGCCGCATCGTCATCATCGATTCCGCGCCCGCGCTCGCGGCATCGCCTGCCGCCGTGCTCGCGCACCGGGTCGGCCGCATCCTGATGATCGTCCGCGCCGACCGCACCAAGGAATCGGACCTTCAGGACGCCATCGCGCTGCTGGACGGCTGCAACGACATTTCGCTGCTCCTCAACGGGGCGAGTTTCTTTGGGACAAACAAGACCTACGGGTCATATTACGGATCGGACCAGTCATGATGCGGAGCCTTCCCATCGCGGCGCTCGCAGCAGTCGTCATTCTCGCGCCTTCGGCACATGCGAGAAAGCGCACTGAGCTTCACCCCTATCTCGAGGTGAACCAGACTGCGCTCGTCGATCTGAAGAATGGCGGCCCGATCGAGACCTACACCTCGCTTGCCGCTGGCATCGATGCGAATACGAGCACCTCGCGCGCCGATGCGCAGATCAGCGCGCGCTACGAATATCGCAAGGGCTGGGGCCGGAACGCCGATGACTCGCACGTCATCTCCGGCCTTGCGCGCGGCCGCTTCGATGTCGTGCCCCGCGTGCTCAGCTTCGAAGGTGGCGCGCTCGCGACGCGTACGCGCACCGATATCCGTGGGACAGCGCTCAATCCCGGCCTCGGCAATCCTTCGAACGTCAGCCAGCTCTACTCGGCTTATGTCGGCCCGTCGCTGGCGGCGCATGTCGGCGCGCTCGACGTGAACGGTTTCTACCGGCTCGGCTATACCAAGATCGAGAGCGAAACCCCGACCTTCCTGCCGGCCGGCAGCCCGACGATCGGCGCCTTCGACAGCGCGCTGGGACATTCTGCCGGGCTGAGCGTCGGCATAAAGAGCGGGATGCTGCCTTTCGGCTGGACGATCTCGGGCGGCTATTCGCGCGAGGATGCCAGCCAGCTCGACCAGCGTTATGAAGGCAAGTTCGCCCGCGCCGACATCGTCGTGCCGCTGACCCCCACCTTCGCGGTTACCGGCGGTGCCGGCTATGAAAAGATTGTCGCCAGCCAGCGCGATCCTGTCCTCGACGCGGGCGGCAATCCGGTCGTCACGCCCGACGGGCGCTATACCACCGACCCGGCCTCGCCCCGGCGCCTGTCGTACGATACGTCGGGCTTCATCTGGGACACCGGCGTCCTGTGGCGGCCCAGCCGGCGGACCTCGCTCGAGGCCCGGGTCGGGCGTCGTTACGGCGACATGACTTATATCGGCGACTTCAGCTGGCAGATCAGCCAGAACGAGTCCTTGCAGGTCGGCGCCTATGACGGCATCACGACCTTCGGCCAGCAGGTGAACGGTGCCTTGTCGCGCATCCCGACCCGCTTCGTCGTGTCGCAGGACCCGTTCAGCAACCAGTTCGGCGGCTGTGTCTTCGGCGGGACCGGGCAGGGCGCGGGGTCGTGCCTGTCACCGGCGCTGCAATCCGTGTCGCAGGGCGTCTATCGCAGCCGCGGCGTCGGCGCGATCTACCGCAAGTCGAGCGGTCGCCTCGGCTGGGGCCTTGCCGCCGGCTATGCGCAGCGCAACTTCCACGCCCCGCCGACCGCTGGCTTCGCGATCAATGGAACGACCGACGCCAGTGCCTATTTGCAGGGCGCCGTGACCTACCAGATCGACGAGGAGTCGGTCGTCGACACCTCGGCCTATATCAACTGGTACGATCCGGGCGTCGCGGGCGCACCGCGGGTGCTTGGCGTAGGCGGTACTGCAAGCTATCGCCGCAACTTCGGTCCGCGCCTGACGGGCACGGCTGCGGTCGGCCTCTACGCGAACAGCGTGGACGGGGTAGAATCGAGCCTGATCGGTGCCGCACAGCTCGGCGCGCGATACACGTTTTAAGGGCAGGA
The DNA here is from genome assembly GCA_031371635.1 of Sphingomonadales bacterium. Taxonomy (GTDB): domain Bacteria; phylum Pseudomonadota; class Alphaproteobacteria; order Sphingomonadales; family Sphingomonadaceae; genus Sphingomonas_O. The sequence continues at coordinate 6,378 of JANMJZ010000113.1, forward strand.
CAGTCACGCGATGAGTTACACCGACCATTACGGCCTGACCGCAGCGCCCTTTGCGCTGACGCCCGATCCGCGTTTCTGGTTCGAAAGCGGCACGCATAAAAAGGCGATGGCCTATCTCGGCTATGGCCTGCAGCAGGCAGAGGGCTTCATCGTCGTCACCGGCGAGATCGGCGCTGGCAAGACGACCCTGGTCGGCCTGCTCATGGAAAGGCTCGATTCCGCGCGCGTCGCGGTCGTGCGCCTGGTGTCGACCCAAGTGGAAGGGGACGATGTCCTTCGCCTCGCGGCGCAGGGATTCGACGTGCCGACTGAGGGCGTGGCCAAGGCCCAGTTGCTCGATCGTATTGAACGCTTCCTCGTCGACCGGGCCCGCGAGGGCCGCAAGACGCTGCTCATCGTCGACGAGGCGCAGAACCTGCCTGTCTCGGCGCTCGAAGAGCTGCGGATGCTGTCGAATTTCCAGTCGGGCAGCCGCCCGCTGCTGCAGATCCTGTTGCTCGGGCAGCCCGAATTCCGCGAACGGCTCGCGTCGCCCGCGCTGGAGCAGCTCCGCCAGCGTGTGATCGCCACGCACCATCTCGACGGCATGACCGGCGACGAAGTGATGCCCTACCTCGAACATCGTCTTGCCGTGGCGGGCGGGAAGGGCCGCCCGCGCTTCCACCCTGATGCGGCGTTTGCGCTGCACGAGGCATCGGGCGGCATCCCGCGGCGGATCAACCAGCTCGCGACACGGGTCCTTCTGATGGCCGCGCTCGACGGGGCAGACGAAATCGATGCAGGGATCGTCGACAAGGTCGTCGGCGATTTCGGCGCCGATGAGAAGCGCGTGGAGATCGTGCCGGAGACAGCACCTGCCCGGCCTGAGTCCGTCCAGCCCAATCCGGGTGCCGATGAGCTTGCAAGCCGCATCGCGCTGCTCGAATCGCAGGTCGAGGCGCAGGAAGCCGCGCTGCGCCGTGTGCTGACCCTGATGATCGACTGGGTCGAGCGCGACGAGGCCGCCTCGCAGGACTTGCAGCGCGCCCGCCCGGCCTGATTTCTCCGGAGAGGCCGCCATGCTCAACGCCCTCTCGGTCGATGTCGAGGACTGGTATATGGTCGGCGCCTTCGAGCGCACCATTTCGCGCACGGACTGGCCGACGAAGGAAGCGCGTGTGGAGCGCAACACCGACGCGGTCCTCGCCCTATTCGACGAAGTAGGCGTCAAGGGGACCTTCTTCACGCTCGGCTGCGTCGCACAAGCGCACCCGGCGCTCATGCGTCGCATCGTCGATGCCGGGCATGAGGTCGCCAGCCACGGCTGGGATCATGTCCGCGTATTCACCATGGAACCGGACCAGTTTCGCGCCGATATCGACCGCGCCCGAAAGGCGCTGGAGGATGCTTCAGGCGTAGCCGTCACGGGTTATCGCGCGCCAAGCTTCTCGATCGACACCCGCACGCCCTGGGCGCACGAAATTCTCGGCGAATGCGGCTACGCCTATTCGTCGAGCGTCGCGCCGCTGAAGCACGATCACTACGGGTGGCCAGAAGCACCCCGATTCGCTTTCAGGCCTGTCGCCGACAGCGCGCTGGTCGAACTGCCCGTGACCATCGTCGATCTCGCTGGCAAGAAGTTCGGCGCGGGCGGCGGCTTCTTCCGTCTGTTTCCCTATGCCCTGTCGCGCCACGCTGTCGCGCGGGTGAACGGGCAGGAGCGTCCGGCGACCTTCTATTTCCACCCCTGGGACATGGATCCGGGCCAGCCGTTTATCGCGGAAGCGCCGCTGCGGTCGAAGCTGCGCCACTATACCAATCTTTCGGCCATGGCGGGCAAGCTCCGCCGACTGGCCGGTGATTTCGCCTGGGGCCGCTACGATGCCGTAGCGGCGCTCGAACGGGCCCGGCTGGGCTGATGCAGATTTACCTTGCCACGCCGAACGACGATGCGGCTATCGCCGAATATGTCGCCGCGCATCCCCTGGCGACGGCGTTTCACAGGGTCGAATGGGGACGGGCGGTCGCCCGGGGTTGTGGCCAGACGGAGCAGGTCCTCTTCGCGGTCGCGAACGAGGCGCTGAAGGGCATCCTGCCGCTGACCGAACTCCACTCCCCGATTTTCGGCCGGGCGCTTGCCTCGAGCGGCTTTGCCGTCGGCGGCGGCATTTTGTGCGATAGCGACGCGGCTGGTGAAGCGCTTGCTGCCGAAGCCCTGCGCCTCGCGGCGCGGCTGTCCTGCCCGGGGGTCGAGCTCCGCGGCGGCTATCTGCCCGTCGGGTGGGAACGCGACGAAACGACCTATCTCGGCTTCTCGCGTCCGCTTGCTTCCGATGACGACGCCGAACTGCTCGCCATTCCGCGAAAGCAGCGCGCCGAGGTGCGCAGGGCGCTGGGGTTCGATCTCACCGTGGACATCGGGCTCGCGGCGGCGGACCGCGACGCGCATTACCACGTCTACGCCACCAGCGTGCGCAACCTTGGCACGCCGGTCTTCCCCCGCTCGCTTTTTGCCGAGGTGCTCGATGTCTTTGGCGATGACGCCGATATCCTGACGGTGCGCAAGGACGGCGAGCCCCTCGCCAGCGTGCTCAGTCTCTATCACCGCGGGGTCGTCATGCCCTATTGGGGCGGCGGTACGGCAGCCGCGCGTACCTGGCGGGCGAATGACATGATGTATTTCGCGCTGATGCGTCACGCACGTGCGCGTGGCTGCACGGCCTTCGACTTCGGCCGGTCAAAGACGGGAACGGGTGCTGCACAGTTCAAGCGCAATTGGGGGTTCGTTGGGCAACCACTTGTTTATGCTTCTAAATCACTGGACGGCAAACCCAAGCGCAGCCTCAATCCGTTGGACCCGAAATACAGCCTTCAGGTCAGGCTCTGGTCCAGATTGCCTCTGGCGGTCGCCAACCGGCTAGGCCCCTTGATCGCACGGGGTCTGGGGTGACGGGTTCGGGAAACCCCGGCGAGATCCTATTCCTCGCTCATCGCCTGCCGTGGCCGCCCGATCGTGGCGACCGTATCCGGTCTTGGCATATGCTGGAGGCGCTGGCGAAGTTGCGACCTGTTCACGTGATCGCCCCCATCGACGATGGCGGGGACCGCCAGCACCTCGCCAGGGTTGAGGCCGTGGCCGCCAGTGTCACCACGGCAGTGCGTCCCGCATCGAAGGGCGGCGCGGTGGCACGCGCTTTGCTGACCGGTCGACCCGCGTCGGTCGAACTCTTTTCGCTGCCGATCCTGCACCAGGCCGTCCGGCACCGCTTCGCACAGGGTGGCATCGGCACGGTCTTCGCCTTTTCGGGCCAGATGGCGCATTACGTGCCTACGGGAACAGGCGCCAAGTTCATCATGGATTTCGTCGACATGGATTCGGCCAAATTTGCCCAGCAAGGCGCTGGTGCGCCCGGTCTAGCCGGTGTTGCCCTGCGCAACGAGGCGAAACGCCTGCTTGCATTCGAAATGGAGACGGCACGACGGGCCGACGCTTCGCTATTCGTCAGCCATGCAGAGGCCGCGCTCTTTACATCGACGACTGGGATAGCCGCGACGGTGATCGAAAACGGCGTTGATGCGGCCCTGTTCGCGCCCGGCGGCGTCGGGCCTGCAGAGGCGGCGCATCCGTTAATCGTCTTTACCGGTCAGATGGACTATGCACCGAACGTCGAGGCCGTGGTCGGCTTTGTCCGCGACGTCCTGCCGCTGCTGCCGGGCGTGACCTTCGCGATCGTCGGCCGGGCGCCCACTGCCGCCGTGCGCGCGCTGGCCGCTTCGAACGTTATCGTTACCGGGGAAGTGGCCGACACGCGCCCGTGGCTTGCGGCTGCCGATGTGGTGGTCGCGCCCCTCGCGCTGGCGCGCGGGGTCCAGAACAAGGTGCTCGAGGCCATGGCGATGGGCCGGCCGGTGGTTGCGTCGCCGGCCGCGGCAGAGGGCATCGATGCGGAGGTTGGTCCCGAACTGCTTGTGGCGGACAGCCCCGCGGCGCAGGCGGCGGCCATCTCCGCGCTGGTCACCGACCCTGTCCGCGCCCGCGCGGTCGGAACAGCGGCGCGCCACCGCGTGCGTGCGCGCTACAGCTGGGCCGCATGTCTTGCGCCGCTCGCCGAGCTCGTGGCGTGACGCTGCACCCCGCCGTCGCCCCGGGGGAGACCCCGGCCGCCCGGGTTGTAAACGATGATGCAAAGCGCGTCTCCGGCGTCGCTCGCAACAGGGAGGCGTGGCGAAAACCGCTTCTGGCGCTTGCCTTCGCCGTCGCCGCGCTGCTGGCGCTGTTCGCGCGCGATACGGCCGACATGGCGGGCTTGTGGTGGAATATCTCCACCTACCAGCACTGCCTCTACATCGTGCCGATCACGGGCTGGCTCCTCTGGTTACGCCGCGAAGAAGTGGTGCAGACGACACCCGCCGGCTGGCTACCTGGGCTGGTGCTCGTCTTCGGCGCGGCTTTGGTCTGGCTCATGGGCGAAGCGGGCGGCGTCGCTATCGTACGGCATGTCGGGCTCGTCCTGATGTTTCAGGCCAGCGTCGTCGCGATCCTGGGGCCGGCAGCGACCCGCGCCGTTCTGTTTCCGCTGTTCTACCTGATTTTCCTCGTGCCCTTCGGCGACGAATTTACCGGGCCGATGCAGACGCTGACGGCAAGAATGACGATGGGGCTGCTGCACCTGAGCGGTGTGCCGGCGAGTATAGACGGCGTCTTCATCACGACCCGCGCCGGCTGGTTCGAAGTGGCCGAGGCGTGCGCCGGGGTGAAGTTCCTGGTCGCAATGATCGCCTATGGCGCGCTTGCCGCAAACGTCTGTTTCCGTTCCCCGCTGCGGCGAACACTTTTCATGGCAGCCGCGCTCGTCGTGCCGGTGCTCGCCAATGGCGTCCGCGCCTGGGCGACGATCTTTGCGGCCGAAAGCATTGGGGTGAAGGCGGCAACCGGCTTCGACCACATCGTCTATGGCTGGGTCTTCTTCGCGCTTGTCATGATCGCGATCATGGGCGCCGCTTGGCCGTTCTTCGACCGGCGCCTTGGGGAAGACTGGCTGGGTGGAAAGGCCTTTCCCCTCTGGAGGCCTGCGGGGCCAGTGCTGATGATCGCGCCACTGGTCGTCGCCGTCGCCGCACTTCCCGTGGCGTGGGACGCCATTGCTTCCGCCACGGGGCGCAGCACACTGCCGGACCGGGTCGACCTGCCGGTCGTACCTGGCTGGACGCGGGTTGGCGACCGACCCGCAACGCCGTGGCTGCCGCGCTTCGACGGGGCCGATCACCGGTTGTTCGGACGCTATGGCAACGCCGCCGGACAGCGCGTCGACATCGGCGTGGCGCTCTACGGCTGGCAGGGTCATGGCCGCGAAATCGTGGCGTTCGGGCAGGGTGCCGCCGACCCAGCCGGCCACTGGGCATGGTCCGCGGACCTCCCCCCCCTCGGCGGGGGCAGGGTCGACCGCCTCATGGGTCCTGATAAGGCTGAACGCGAGGCCGTAACACTTTGGTTCGTAGGTGGCGCCGCTGCGCCCGGCCGCACGGCGGTGAAACTCGCCACGCTGAGGGCGCGGCTGACTGGCGGAGACCAGTCTGCAGCCACGCTGATCCTGTCGGCAGAGGGGAAGGGTGCGCATGACGCCCTGGTTGCCTTCCTCCGCGATATGGGCGATCCGCAGCCGCGCGTGGCCGCCATGCTCGCGCAGGCAAAGGGGCGCTAGAATCATGTGCGGCATTGCCGGCATCTTCCACCTGGGCACCCCCAAGCCCGTGGATCCCGCGCGCGTCGTGGCGATGACCGATGCGATGCTGCACCGCGGGCCCGACGGCGGCGGCGTATGGACCGCGCGCGGCGTCGGTCTCGGCCATCGCCGCCTGTCGATCATCGATCTCGAGGGTGGCGCGCAACCGATGCTCAGCGCCGACGAGCAGGTCGTCGTCGTCTTCAACGGCGAGATCTATAATTTCGCCGATGTCCGCCGCGAGCTTCAGGGGCTCGGTGCGGTCTTCCACACCTGCAGCGATACTGAAGTGCTGATCCATGGCTGGCGCGCCTGGGGGCCGGAACTGCTGCCCCGCCTCAACGGCATGTTCGCCTTCGCGCTGTTCGACGTGGCGCGTCAGTGGCTGTTCCTCGCCCGCGACAGGCTGGGGGTGAAGCCCCTGCACTATGTCCCGCTGGCTGACGGAAGCATTGCTTTTGCGTCTGAACTCAAGGGCTTGCTTGCCAATCCTGCTGTCCGTCGCGAAATCAATCCACAGGCGATCGAGGATTTTTTCGCGCTCGGCTACGTCCCCGACGACAGCTGCTGGATCGAGGGGGTTTGCAAGCTCCCCGCCGCCAGTTTCCTGCTGCTCGAACGGGGCAAGCCGCTGCCCGCGCCGGTGCCATGGTGGGATGTCGACTTCACGCAGCGCGCCCGGGGATCCGTCGCCGATCTCGAGGCAGAGATGCGGCACCATCTTCGCGAAGCTGTCACCTCGCGCATGATCGCCGATGTTCCGCTCGGCGCCTTTCTCTCGGGCGGCGTTGACTCCTCCAGCGTGGTCGCCTTCATGGCAGAGGCTTCGAACCGGCCGGTCCAGACCTGCGCCATCGGCTTCGACAGCGCCGCACACGACGAAACGCGCTATGCCGCCGAGATCGCCCGGCGCTTCGCCTGCGACCACCGCAGCCGCACCGTTGCGTCCGACGACTATGCCGCAGCCGATACCGTCGCGCAGATGTTCGACGAACCCTTTGCCGACGCTTCGGCACTCGCCACCTGGCGGGTCAGCCAGCTCGCGCGCGAGACCGTCACCGTCGCGCTGTCCGGCGATGGTGCCGACGAGATTTTCGCCGGATACCGCCGCTACAGGTTTCAGCACGCCGAGGACCGCGTGCGTGGCCTTGTCCCTCAGGACTGGCGCGCCCCCGTCTTTGGCGGTCTCGCCCGCGCCTGGCCCAAGGCGGACTGGGCGCCGCAGATGTTTCGCGCCAGATCGACCTTCGCCGCGCTCGCCCTCGGTGGGGGAGAGGCCTATGCGCGCGCGGTGGGCGTCACCCCGCCCGAGGAACGCGCCGCGCTCTTTTCAGCCAGCTTCACGCGCAGCCTGCAGGGCCACCGGGCCGAGGACCGCTACGTCGCCGCCATGGCTGCAGCGCCGGCACGCGACCCGCTCGACCGCGCGCAATATGCCGACCTTAAGATCTGGCTGCCGGGTGATATCCTGACCAAGGTCGACCGCACCAGCATGGCCGTCAGCCTCGAGGCGCGCGAGCCCCTGCTCGACCACCGCCTCGTCGAATTCGCTGCCACGCTGCCCGTATCGATGCGCCTCCGCCGTGGTCAGGGTAAATGGCTGATGAAGCGTACCATGCGCGGCGTCCTGCCCGACGACATCCTCTACCGGCGCAAGATGGGCTTCGTCACGCCGGTCTCGGCCTGGTTCCGCGGACCGCTCTCCGGCGAGGCCCGGCGGCTTGCGGGGCTTGCGGACACCGGCTGGTTCGAGCGCGCGACTCTAGAGCGCGTCGCCGACGACCACATCGCCGGAAAGCGCGACCATGGACGGCTCTTGTGGCAGCTGGCAATGTTCGAAAAGGCACTTGCGCTGCTCGCCTAATAATCGGCGCGCATGAAATACAGGCCGTCGGGCGGGGCGTTGAGGCCCAGCCGGGTCCGGTCCCTTGCCTCGAGCGCAGCCCGCAGGTCGCCCGCCGACCATTTGCCCCGGCCGACCAGCGACAGGCATCCGACCATCGAGCGCACCTGGTGGTGCAGGAACGACCGCGCGCTCGCCTGCACGACGATCGCGCTGCCATCGCGCACCACGTCGAGTCGGTCGAGCGTCCGCACCGGCGACTCCGCCTGGCAATGCGCCGATCGGAACGTCGTGAAATCATGCCGCCCGGTCAGGCATTGCGCGGCGTCGTGCATCGCCCTGGCATCGAGCGGCATAGGCAGCCGCCACGCCAGCCCCTGTTCGAAGGTCAACGGACTCCGGCGGTTTACGATACGGTATTCATAATGTCGGCCAAGACACGAAAAACGCGCGTGAAAATCCCCGGGCACGACCTCGCATGCGATAATGGATACCGCATTGGGCCGCAGCCCCGCGTTCAGCGCGCCCAGCAATCGGAACGGCGTGATCCCTCGCTCGAGATCAAGGTGAGCGACCATGCCCCGTGCATGGACGCCGGCATCGGTGCGGCCTGCGGCGTGGACGGCCACCGCTTCCCCGAAGATGCGCTGCACCGCGTCCTCGATCGCCCCCTGGACAGAGGGCCCGTGCGGCTGTCGCTGCCAGCCCATATAGGGCCGCCCGTCATATTCGACCGTCAGCCGGAATCGGGTCACGCCAGCACGGTGCCCACGGGAATCGCAAAGCCGCGCAGCAGATCGTCTGCGCGCATCGCCGCACGTCCCGCACGCTGCACGACTGCCAGGCGGATCAGCCCGCTGCCGCAGCCGATGACCAGTCCGTCCTCAGCCACCACGCCCGCCGACGCCTCGCCCTCGATGACTTCGGACTCCAGCACGCGAATGCGCTCGCCGCCATGCTCGAACCAGGCGCCCGGCGTCGGCGCGAAGGCACGGATCTGCCGCTCCACGGCGTCCGCCCCTTGCCCGAAGTCGATCCGCGCCTCTGCCTTGTCGATCTTGGCGGCATAGGTCACGCCGGCATCGGGCTGCACGACCGGCGGCGGCGTGTTCGCCAGCGTCTGTACCATCAGGCCCGCGCCCGTGCGGGCAAGTTCCGCCGTCAGTTCGCCCGCCGTCTTCTGGTCGACGGACGTCACGGCGCGCGCCAGCATGGGTCCGGTATCGAGCCCTGCCTCCATCTGCATGATGGTAATGCCGGTCAGGCTGTCTCCGGCCAGAATCGCGCGCTGGATGGGCGCCGCGCCGCGCCAGCGGGGCAGCAGCGAGGCATGGACGTTGACGCAGCCGAGGCGCGGCGCTTCCAGCACCGGGCGCGGCAGGATCAGGCCATAGGCGGCGACAACGGCGATATCGGCCCCAAGCGCGGCAAACCCGAACTGATCGACGGGATCACGCAGCCGTTCGGGCGTGCGCACCGTCAGGCCCAGCTCCTCAGCACGGACATGGACGGGCGACGGAGACAGGGCCTTGCCGCGCCCTGCGCGACGGGGCGGCTGGGTATAGACCGCCGCAATCTCGTGGCCGGCCTTGATGAGCGCGTCGAGGCTGGGCACGGCGAATTCCGGCGTTCCCATGAAAATAACGCGCAATGCCATCTCGTTTACCCTCAGCCGCGGGAGGTCGCTTAGCCGCCGCCCTTTTGTAAACTGCCGGTAATGTGAAGGACAGGGCTTCGACAAGCACTGCCGGAACGCGCTATGTCGCTTTTATGGCCTCTGTCGAAATCGAAGCATTGTCTGCCGCCCTTGCCCGTCTGCCCGGATTCGGACCGCGCTCGGCGCGGCGGGCGGTGCTCCACCTGCTCAAGAAGCGCGAAGGGGCGCTCGTGCCCCTGTTGCGCGCCCTTGAGGCCGTCGATGAACGCCTCGCCGAATGCCATGTCTGCGGCAATATCGACACCAGCGACCCCTGCGGCATCTGCGCCGACCCGCGCCGCGACGACCGGAGCATTGCGGTGGTCGAGGAAGTGGCCGATCTCTGGGCGCTCGACCGGGCGCGGTTGTTCCCGGGGCGCTACCATGTGCTCGGCGGGCGGCTGTCCGCGCTCGACGGCGTGCGGCCCGAGGATCTGACGATCGACCGCCTTGTCGCGCGCGTCGAAAAGGGCGGTGTCGACGAAGTCGTGCTGGCCATGAATGCGACGCTTGAGGGTCAAACTACGGCCCATTATATCGCCGAACGGCTGGAAAGCTTCCCGGTGCGCCTGACTCAGCTCGCCCACGGGCTTCCGGTCGGGGGCGAACTCGATTATCTTGACGACGGCACGCTGGCGCAGGCGCTGAGGGCGCGGCGCCCAGTAGGCTAGGGGAGAGACGTTATGGGCGTGACCGGTATCGGCGGACTGTTCTTCCGCGCGAAGGATCCGAAGGCACTCGGCGCCTGGTATGCCGAACACCTGGGTGTCGGCACCGGCCAATGGGGATTGTGGGACCAGCAGGCCGGAAAGACTGTTTTTTCGCCTTTTGCCGCCGACAGCGACTATTTTCCGGCAGACCGCCAGTACATGCTGAATTTGCGCGTCGACGGCCTCGATGAGCTGCTCGGCGCGCTCCGCTCGGCGGGGATCGAGGTGATTACGAATCCCGAATGGGACTCGCCCGAAGTGGGGCGCTTTGCCCGCATCCACGATCCAGAGGGCAACCCGGTCGAATTATGGGAACCTGCGGCGGAGGCTTGAAACTACCCGCCGGGTTACCCTATCTGCGTGGCATGGCCATCCGCCCCATCATCGAAGCGCCCGACCCCCGGCTGCGCCAGAAATCGAAGCCCGTCGAAAGGATCGACGACGGCATCCGCACGCTCGTCGCCGACATGTTCGAGACGATGTACGACGCGCCGGGAATCGGCCTTGCCGCCATCCAGGTCGGGGAGCCGCTCCGCCTGCTCGTCATCGACCTGCAGATGCAGGTCGAGGGCGAAGAGGGTGAAGAGCCGAAGACCGTCAACGATCCGCGCGTCTTCATCAATCCCGAAATCCTCGAGCCTGCGGCAGAAACCAACGTCTACAACGAAGGCTGCCTGTCGGTGCCCGACCAATATGCCGATGTAGAGCGCCCCGCCACCTGTCGCGCGCGCTGGATGGACCTCGACGGCGTCCAGCATGACGAGCGGATCGACGGGATGCTGGCGACGTGCCTGCAACATGAGATGGACCACCTCGAAGGCGTCCTCTTCATCGACCACCTCAGCCGACTGAAGCGCGAAATGGTGCTGCGCAAGCTGGCAAAGCTCAAGAAGGCTGCCTGAAGCGTTTCGATAGAAACCGCTTTCCTACGCGAGCTGTTCCAGTTACGTTCCAGCGATGGAACAGTCTTCGCCGCTCTCGAACCTTGAAGCCGCGTCTTCCGGAAAAGTGACGTTCAGGTGTGAACTTCGTGTGACCTTTGGCGGTTTTCCGGGCAATTCTGTCCGATGACGGTCGAGGCGATCCTGTTCGCGCTCGTCGCATTGGTGCTCGGCACGCTTATCGGTTGGCTGCTCGGCGGGCGGAGCGCATCGACCGTGCGCGCCGAACTTGCAGTGGTGCAGGTGCGCGCCGATCAGGCCGAATTGCTCCGCAAGACGCTCGACAAGGTTGAACGCGAGCGTGAAGAAGCGACCTCGACCATTGCCGCGTTGCGAGCGGATCATGGCGCACGGACCGAATCTTACGAGGCGCAGCTGAGGCAGCTTACCGAAGCCAGGGATGCACTCGGCGCGCAATTCGCTGAAACAGCCGCGAAACTGCTCGACACTGCCCAGCGCCAGTTCCTCGAACGCGCCGACGCTCGGTTCAAGCAGTCGGAGGAAACGACGGGGCAGGGGCTGAAGGCACTGCTTCAGCCCGTTACCGAACGCCTGCAGCGCTATGAAGAGGGCGTGGCCAAGGTGGAAGCGGAGCGTCGCGATGCCTTCGGCGACCTGAAAGGCCAGATAGAGGCCATGCGCGTCGGCACAGAACGCGTTTCGGGCGAGGCGGCGAAGCTCGTCAACGCGTTACGCAACGCGCCCAAGGCGCGGGGGCGCTGGGGAGAGCAACAGCTCAAGAACGTGCTCGAAAGC
>JANMJZ010000114.1:0-3338 GCA_031371635.1 Sphingomonadales bacterium
TACACCCAGGGCGATTTTGCGATCATGCATGACGATGGCTCGTTCTCGCTCCACGGGCGCAGCGACGACGTCATCAACGTGTCGGGCCACCGTATGGGCACCGAAGAGATCGAGGGCGCAGTCCTGCGCGACAAGGCACTCGACCCGGACTCGCCCGTCGGCAATGTGCTCGTCGTCGGTGCGCCGCACCGCGAGAAGGGGCTGACCCCGCTCGCCTTCGTGGTGCCGGTCGCAGGCCGCAAGCTGACGCTCGACGACAAGCGCCGCCTGTTCGAACTGGTCCGCAGCGAAAAAGGCGCGGTCGCCGTGCCCGCCGACTTCATCGAGGTCTCGCAATTCCCCGAAACGCGGTCGGGTAAATACATGCGCCGCATGGTGCGTGCGCTGGTCGAGGGCGGCGACGTCGGTGATGTCACGACCCTGCGCAATCCCGAGGCGCTCGACGAATTGCGGACGGTCATCGGCGACTGGCAGCGCAAGCAGCGCCTGTCCGAGGAACAGTCGCTGTTCGAGCGCAACCGCTATTTCCTCGTCCAGTACAATATCGTGGCACCCGGCAAGCGGGTCGCGACCGTCACGGTCACCAACCCTCCGGTCAACGCGCTCAACGAACGCGCGATCGACGAGTTGGTCATCGTGGTCGATCACCTCGCCCGCAAGGACGATGTCGTCGCGGTCGTGTTCACCGGCCAGGGCACCTCGTCCTTCGTCGCGGGCGCCGACATCCGCCAGATGCTCGAGGAAATCCACACGCTCGACGAAGCGATGGTGCTGCCGAACAACGCGCAACTCGCGTTCCGCAAGATCGAGACGATGGGCAAGCCGTGCATCGCCGCGGTCCAGGGCGTGGCGCTCGGCGGCGGTATGGAATTCGCGCTTGCCTGCCACTATCGCATTGCCGAGCCGACTGCGCGCTTCGGCCAGCCCGAAATCCGCCTGCGCCTGCTGCCCGGCTATGGCGGGACGCAACGCCTGCCACGCCTGCTCGCCGACCGGCACGGCGCGACCGGCCTGCGCGACGCGCTCGACCTCATCCTCGGCGGGCGCAGCATCGATGGCGCTGCGGCCACGGAGATCGGCTTGATCGACGTATTGGTCGATGGCGCGCGCGATGCGCTGGCCGAGGCACACGCCGCCGTGCGCAGCTATGTGCGCGATGGCGAGAACAGCCCGCTGGGCGCCGCCTTTGCCGCACGGCAGGCGGCGACCGCGCGCTGGGAAGGCGCATCGCCCGTTGGTCTCGACTCCATACTCGAGGATGATTTCCTCAAGCGCATCCGGCGCCAGCTCGACTGGGCCGGACGCGGCAAGGCCGGCGAACGCGCGCTCGACGCCGTCCGCACGGGTCTGGAACAGGGCATGAGCGTGGGCCTTGCGCGCGAAGCGGCCCTCTTTGCCGAGGCGATCGTCGATCCCGAAGGTGGCAAGACCGGCATCCGCCAGTTCATCGACAAGGTCAGCCCGCCCCTTCCCGTCCGCCGCGACGGCGTCTGGCTCGACGAGGAGCACGAGCCGCGCGGCCGCACGCTTGAGGCGGCGGGCGAGCTGCTCCCCGTCGGCGCGCCCTTCTACCCCGGCGTGACGCGCATTCCCGAATTTCAATATGCATTCGGCATCGCGCGCGATGCCGAGACGGGCGCCCCGCGCTTCGGCCCGCCCGCAACGCATGAGCGCGAACTGATCGTGAAAGTGCCCGAGCCCGCGCCGAACGAAGCTTTGCTCTACATGCTGACCAGCGAGGTCAACTTCAACGACATCTGGGCGCTCACCGGCATTCCCGTCTCGCCGTTCGATGCGCATGAGGAAGACGTGCAGATTACCGGTTCGGGCGGTATCGCGCTTGTCGCGGCGCTCGGCAGCGAGACGCGCGCCGAGGGACGCGTGAAGGTCGGCGATCTCGTCACTGTTTATTCGGGCACGAACGACTTGCTGAGCCCGCAGGTCGGCAACGATCCGATGTACGCCGATTTTTCGATCCAGGGCTATGAGACCGAAACCGGCAGCCACGCGCAGTTCCTGACCGTGCAGGCGCCGCAGATGCATGCCATCCCGCCCGATCTCACGCTGGAGCAGGCGGGCAGCTATGTGCTCAACCTCGGCACGATCTCGCGCTGCCTGTTCACGACGCTGCAGATCGCGCCGGGCCGCACCTTGTTCGTCGAAGGGGCCGCGACCGGCACCGGGCTCGACGCGCTGCGCAGTTCGGTCCGCACCGGGTTGCAGGTGACAGGGCTTGTCTCGAATCCCGAGCGTGCAGCGTTCATTACGACGCAGCAGGGCGCGGTCGGCGCGATCGATCGCAAGGACCCGCGCTTTGCCGCGCTGTTCACGACCGTGCCCGAGGAACCCGAGGCCGCCCGCGCCTGGGAAGCCGCAGGCGCATCGCTGGTCGCCGAATATCGCGCGCTCAATGACGGCAAGCTCGCCGACTATGTCGTCAGCCACGCAGGCGAAACGGCGTTCCCGCGCAGCTTCCAGATGCTCGCAGAGGGCGGTACGCTTGCCTTCTACGGCGCGTCCTCGGGCTATCATTTCAGCTTCATGGGCAAGCCCGGCACCGCATCGCCCGAGGAAATGCTGCGTCGTGCCGCACTTCGCGGCGGCGAGGCCGTGCTGATCTATTACGGTCCGCGTTCGACCGAGCTGCTCGACGAGACCAGGCTTGAGATGATCGAGGCGGCGCGCCGCTTCAACGCGCGCACCGTCGTCGCGACGACGACCGACGGGCAGCGCGAATTCCTGCAGTCGCTGGGGCTTGAGGACGCGATCGAAGGGATTGTCAGCCTCGAAGCGATCAGGCGGCGCGAGGGGGCCAATTTCCTCTGGCCCGACACCATGCCGCGCCTGCCCGATGCCAAGGTCGATATCGAGGTCTTCAAGGCAGCGGTCCGCGACTACCAGGACCGGGTGATGAAGCCGTTCGGTTCTGCCATCGGCAAGATCCTGCGATCGCCCGACAATCCGCGCGGCAGCCCCGATCTTGTCATCGAACGCGCCGCGCAGGACACGCTCGGCGTTTCCACTTCGCTGGTGAAGCCGTTCACCGGGCGCGTCGTGTTTGCCGAGGATCTGGCAGGCCAGCGCTTCACCTTCTACGCGCCGCAGGTGTGGACGCGGCAGCGCAAGATCCTGATGCCGACCGCTTCGATCCTCGGTACGCATCTGTGCAACGCATTCGAAGTCGCGCGGATGAACGACATGATCGCGGCGGGGCTGCTCGAAGTGACCGAACCGCAGGTCGTACCTTGGGACGGGCTGCCCGAGGCGCACCAGGCGATGTGGGACAACCGTCATTCGGGCGCAACATATGTCGTCAATCATGCGTTGCCGGAACTTGG
>JANMJZ010000127.1:0-4314 GCA_031371635.1 Sphingomonadales bacterium
ATGGACGAACTGTTCGAGCAGTCGCGCAACATCTTTGTCGGCGACAGCGCGGAGGCCAAGAAATTCACCAAGCAGATCGCGTTCAACGTCATCCCGCACATCGACAGCTTCCTAGACGACGGATCGACCAAGGAAGAGTGGAAGATGATGGTCGAGACCAAGAAGATCCTCGACACGAAGATCAAGCTGACCGCGACCTGCGTACGCGTGCCGGTGTTCGTCGGCCATTCCGAAGCGGTGAACATCGAGTTCGAGCGCGAGATTTCAGCCAAGAAAGCCCAAAGCCTGCTGCGTGAGGCGCCCGGAATCATGCTCGTCGATAAGCGCGAAGATGGCGGCTATGTCACGCCTGTGGAATGCGTCGGCGATTACGCAACATACGTGAGCCGCGTGCGTGAGGACCAGACTGTCGAGAATGGGCTAAGCCTGTGGTGCGTTTCGGACAACCTTCGCAAGGGCGCTGCCCTCAATGCGGTGCAGATAGCGGAACTCCTCGGCAGGCGTCATCTGAAAAAGGCAGCCTAGCAGCGTCGTGACGGCGGGGGCAGGGGCCCTGTTCAGATTACCGGCGCAAGGTTGTCGGCATTCGGCAGTGTATAGTTGCTGTCGCAGCGCAGCATCTCCAGCGCCATGTCAGCGGTGATGGCGCGGTCGTAGAGGAACCCCTGACCAAAAGCGCATCCGACTTCGGCCAGCCGGTCGAGCTGATACTGGGTCTCGATTCCTTCCGCGACGACATTCATGTCCATCGCGCGGGCGAAGCTGAGCATCGCGTCAATGATGTTCCAGGACATGTTGGTCTGTTCACCGCTCACGAATGACCGGTCGATCTTTATGCTGTCGAATGGCAGCGTTTGCAGGTGACTGAAAGACGAATAGCCGGTGCCGAAATCGTCAAGGCTCAGGCGTATGCCCATCGCGCGGAGCTCGTCGAGGATCTGGGCCGTGCGCTGGCGATTGGTGATCGCTGCGCTCTCCGTAACTTCGATCACCAGCGTGCAGGGGTCGACGTTTGTGGCGTGGATGATGTCGCGCACCTGCTCGACAAAATCCGGCTGGAGGAACTGGGTGGGCGCCACATTGACGCTCATGTAGAAACTTTGGACGTCGCTGCCCTGCCGACGCCAGCCGGCGGCCACGCGGCACGCTTCGCGCAGCACCCAGGTGCCCATGACGTTCATCATACCGCTCTGTTCGGCAACATGAAGGAACTCGTCGGGCTGAATCAGCTCCTCCCCGCGTTGCCACCGCAGCAATGCCTCGAATCCGGCAATCCGACCGTTCGCGATGTCGACGATCGGCTGGTAATGCAGGCGGAACTCATGACGCTCCAGGGCAAGACGCAGCTCTGCTTCCAGCTGCAGGCGATGCACGGCCCGGTCCCGCATCGACTGATCGAAGACTGTGGTCTGGCCATGTCCGCGCGACTTGGCGTCGTACATCGCAACGTCCGCGTCGCGCATGAGATCGGCGGCAACGGCGTAATTGCCGTCGTCATGGGCGATGCCGACGCTGGCCGCGCACCGCACCTCGTTGGTATCGATGAAATGGGAGGGTTTCAGGCAGCTATGGATATCCTTTGCGATATCGACAGCTACCTGGCGATGATGTTCACCCTCGACCAGGATCGTGAATTCGTCGCCACCCATGCGTGCGATCAGCACATCGTCCGGCGCGCCGGGGAAGGGTGTCGCCACGTATTCCGTCGCAACCCGCTGGAGGCGGCAGGCCATCTCGATCAGCAAATGGTCGCCGGCCATGTGGCCAAGGGCGTCGTTGACGAGTTTGAAGCCATCGAGATCGATGTAGATCATCGACATGCGCGTGCGATCATGCACGTGCCGCTTCGTGAACATGCGTTCGAGCTGGGCTTCGAACATCTTTCGGTTCGGCAAGGCCGTCAGGGGATCGCTCAATGCGTCGGCCAGCAGCGCCTGGGCGCTGGCCCGCCGCTTGAAGACGCGGCCGATTTGAATGCCGATCTGGTTCAGCGTCTCCAGCAACTGCGGATCCGGCTCGATGGTGTCGTGGGTAAAGAATTCCATCGCGGCCACAATCTCTTGCCCCTGAATGACGGGCACAGATATGCTGGATCGCAGGTTGCACCGGCGCGCTTCTTCGCTGCGGGCAAAGCCGGCGACGTTCTGGATGTCTCGCGTCCAGGCGGTCGTCTGGTCTATCAGCAGGCGTCCCGGCGTCGATGCGCACGGCCAGACCACCAGCTTGGTTGATCGCTCCGCGAAGCCGAACATCTGGTCGGGGTTGCGGGCATGCCAGATGCCGCACGCCGCCAGCCGAGTGTCGCCTTCGCTGCCCTCTTTCAGCAGAACATTGGCGAATGCCCACTCCTTAACCGCGCAAATCTCGGCAATCGCAAAGCGCAACGTCTCCATCGGATCCGTTGTCTCGTTGGCGACATTGGCGATGCTGCAGAGCAGCTGGAAACGGCGATTGCTAAGATAGGCCTGGCGCAGGCCCCGCTCCGCAATCGCTTCCGCTTCCATTCGGATCCGTCGCTCGCGCGCCAGCTGTCGTTCGAGCTGCGCACAACGCGCAGCCTCGCCCGTCGAAAACTGGTCCGGATCGGCCCGGATGCTCATCAGTGCCAGGTAATCACAAGCTGACAGCTGGGCGCCCCGTCGTGCATGCATGCCGGCTGGTCGAAGCTGACGGTTTCCCCATAATGGCCGGCGACAGCTTCAGCGAAGCCGTGCGCAAGATCGCAAAGTTTGCGCGGCGAGCGATAACCGAGCGTCAGCGTCTGGGGAGTTTCGGCGAAGTGAAAATGGGGGCAGGCCGCGCCCGCATAGAGTTTGCGCACCTCGGGATGAATGATGGTGTTGACCGAAAGAATGAAGCTGCGCGCATCCGGCGCGCTTTCGAAGAAGGAAGGATAGCGTTCTGCCAGTTTGGGCAGCGCCTGTATGCCGAACCAGTGCAGCAAGGTCCGTACCGGCGTCCCGGTCAGGCTGGACGCCGCCTCTACAAGTGCGACCAATTCAGCGTCGGGATAGCTGCCGAGCGAAGTGTACACACCGTCGCTTTTGGCGACGTCGAGCAATGCTTCCCACGTGCTGTCACCATGGTGTTCCGATACCACTTCTTCGAGCAGGTTGAAGATGACGCCTTTCATGTGTCCCCCAAGGCGCAACCAAGTCGTTGCGATCGTTGCGGCTATGGCGGAAAATTGTTTAACAGCGGCAGTGATCGACCTTGCGGGATGTACGGGCTTTGTACGCTGGCACGCTTAAGGAACGGCTAACCATGGCGCTCGAGCGTTCCTCTGACCCTGGCGCCGATCACCGCTTGCGAAAGTCAGGCTCATGCCTCGCGCGGCGCCAATAGCCACCCAGACCGGCCCCTTCGGAAAGCTGCACGAACCGCGGGTCTGCACGAAGGGGCGCGGCCGGAGGCGTCCAGAAGGGTGCCGTTTGGCGACGGGTTTGCTGGTTGATGGCACGCTGCCCAGCGGCCGCTGAAGGGGGCCGATCATTGGTTCCTCGCGGAGCAAGCAACCGCGCACGATGTCATAGGCGAGATCGGTCGCGCCGAGCTGTGGCAGCACATGGATCGCGCTGATTGCGCCAAGCCCTTTCTGTGCCCCGACGGCGTGCGCAGCAACGACCGCATCGATATCGCTTGCGGTGCGCGAGGGTAGCAGGGCTTTGGCGGAATGGCCGAGCAGGTTGACGAACGGGCGGGCAGGCTGGGCCGATGCTGATTTATTAAACGTCCGAAACAATTTAACGACAAAAGGTTTTATCACGGGTTCGTCTTCGCTACGCACCGCTGCACTCAGAAGTCGCTATAATGGCCCTGTGCGCCATGCCGGTGCCGAGCGAAATTCAATGGCAAAAGTATTCAGTTTTCCACCCGCGCTTTCAATCTCGGTCGAGAATCGGACCGCACTGCCGATCCCCGCCCCGTTTCGAGAGACAGTCGATAGGCATCAGAAAAACCTTATCGCTTTGTCCGCCGCGCTCAGGGCGGCAGGTCTGACTGCTGAACAAGCTGCAGGTCACATCGACGTCGCGCTTGCAAGTTTTCGTGAGGGCCTCGCTACCGCAGTTGCCAAGTATGAGGACCATGACAATGCGAGCTAGTGACCACAAACTCGCGGATGAAACCGCGCGGGTTGAGTCACTCAATCGCTATTGCGTTCTCGACAGCGGCAATGAATCACAATTTGACCGGATAACGGCTCTTGTCCGTTCCGTCTTCAAAGTGCCGATTGCTGCCGTGTCGCTGGTCGATGTTGATCGCCAATGGTTCAAGTCTATGGATGGCCTCGACGTCAAAGAGACGGCGCGCGAG
>JANMJZ010000130.1:0-7657 GCA_031371635.1 Sphingomonadales bacterium
TGCAGGCTATGTTGCCGGCACGCCGATCGCGGGATGCGGTCCGGCGCGCTACATCGGTGGCGGGATCGGCACCGGCCAGTTCACGCCCGGCGGCCTGATCAGCACGGGGCCGTTCCGCGGCACTTATTTCGGCACGATCGACCCGAGCACCGGCCGGGCGACGGTCAACCAGCTCGCCTTTGGTCCGACCAACGGGCAGTGGATGATCGGCGGCGACTATAACATCACCAGCGCCGGGCATCGCAGCAGCGCGACGCTGCTGCCGTCGGAAAAGCGGCTGAGCGCATTCGGGCGCCTGAGCTACGAATTCTCGCCTGCGATCGAGCTTTATGGCCAGTTCGCCTATAGCAAGTACCGGGGCCAGAGCTTTTACCAGCAGACACCGACGACCGGCACGACGATCCAGGTCGCGCCGACTGCCGCAAACGGCAATCTTATCAACGCCTATCTGCCAGCCGCATTCATCGCGAGCGTCAATGCCTTCAACACCGCTCAACCGACGGCGGCGACGCGCATCTCGACGGTCGCGCTCGGCACCAGCAACATCGATATCCCGCCGCAAGGCAGCGACAACACCCGAGAAGTCTATCGCTTCGTGATCGGCGGCAGCGGCAAGTTCGAGGCGATCGGCGCCGAATGGGCGTGGGACGCCTACTACCAGAAGGGCGTCGTCAAGACGAACGAGTTGCTGACGAACGCCTGGAACCTGTCGCGCATGACCCTTGCGACGGACGCGGTGTTTGCACCTGCAGGCAATGCCGCCGGCGTGGCCGCCGGGACGATCGTGTGCCGTTCGACGCTGACGGCGCCGACCAACGGCTGCATCCCGCTGAACCGGCTGGGCATAGGCGGCGCTAGCAAGGCGGCCATCGATTATGTCCTCTACAACGGCCTGCAACCCTTGCGGAACCAAACGCTGAAACAGGACGTGGCAGCAATCAACTTTTCGACCAACAATCTTTTCGACATCTGGGCAGGACCGGTGTCGCTGGCATTCGGCGCGGAGTATCGCAAGGAATCGGTCGACGGGTCGGTCGATCCCCTGTTCCAGCCCATCGTCGCCAATGGCGTGACATCGGGCACATGGATCTATGGCAATTATCTGGCGACCAAGGGCGAGTATAACGTCAAGGAAGCCTATGCCGAAACCGTCGTGCCGATCATCAAGGGCATGGATTTCAACGGGGCGTTCCGCGTCACCAATTATTCGACGTCCGGGACGGTCACGACCTGGAAGGCGGGTCTGACCTGGCAAGCCATCGAGGACGTCAAGTTTCGCGGGACGATTTCGCGCGATATTCGTGCGCCTAATCTGGGTGAATTGTTTGCACCGGGAGTTGGAAGAACCAATACCATCAACCGCCCCGTCGCTGTCGGCACATGCCCGTCTGCGCCGACCTCGAACGTGTGCGTAGATCAGTTCAACGAATCGACTGTCGGCAATTCGGCGCTCGTGCCAGAAGTTGCCAAAACATACGGGGCCGGTGTCATCCTGACGCCGCGTTTCCTGCCGGGCTTTGCGCTGTCGGTAGACTATTTCGACATCACGCTGAGCGGCGCCATCTCCTCGCTGACCGCCCAGACGCTGATCGACCAGTGTTACAGCCAGGCGATCGCCAATGCCTGCTCTTTCATTTCGACGACGGGCGGTCGGGGGGTGACGACCCCGGGGCTGCTGGTGACGAGCATCGAGATCAAACCAATCAACTTCGTCAGCATCAAGACGCGCGGTATCGACATCGAGGCGAGCTACCGGCGCCAGGTTGGACCGGGCACGCTCGGCCTGCGCGCACTCGCGTCGAACGCGATCAGCCTTTACACGAACAATGGCGTCGATGTGCCGACCGAAGCAGCAGGACAGAATGGCGGCGGTCTGCCCAAATGGACCTATCGCCTGTCTGCCGGCTATGATCTCGACAGCGGACTCGGCTTCCAGTTCATCGGACGCGGGGTCAGCGGCGGCGTCTATGACAACAGTTACATCGTCTGCGATACCAATTGCCCGGTATCGACCGTCGCCAACCGCACGGTGAACCAGAACAAGATCGCGGGTGCGTTCTACCTCGATTTCAACGTCAACTATGCATTCAAGATCGACAGCGCCAAGGGCCAGGTCTTCCTGTCCGTCAGGAACGTGCTGGACACCGATCCCGTCCTTGTCGGCAACGGCCCGACGGGCAACAACACCCCCGCCTATCCGCAAACCAACCGGGCGCTATACGATGTGCTGGGGCGCGTGTTCCGCCTGGGCGTCCGGTTCAGCCTTTAGTCCGTGTGAATGCCCGGCGGCGCGCCGCTGCCGGGCAGTACCGAGTTACCGATCTTTGCCTACCAACTGCCAGGGAGAGAAAAACATGCCCGTCCCCAAATTCCGTTCCGTAAAAAGCCTTTTGCTCGCGACGACATTGTTCGCGATGGCTGCCCCTGCGCACGCGCAGGCCGATCCCGCGTTCAAGGCCGAAGTGGCCGCTCTGATCGACGGCAAGGCCAAGCTCGTCCAGGAAATGGTCGATTCGGTGTTCAGCTTTGCCGAGCCCGGCTTCCAGGAGTTCAAGACGCAGGAATATCTGACCGCGATCCTCGCCAAGAACGGGTTCAAGATCACCAAGGGCGTGGCCGGCATCCCGAGCGCCTGGACCGCGACTTGGGGCGATGGGGGTCCGCTGATCGCGATGGGTAGCGACGTCGACTGCCTGCTCGGCGTCTCGCAGTTTCCGGGCATCACGTCGCTGAAGCCCATGGTCGAGGGCGCGCCGGGCCATGGCGAAGGTCATAATTCGGGCATGCCGCTGATGATCGCGGCCGCCCTTGCCACCAAGGAAGTGATGATCAAGCACGGCATCAAGGGGCGGCTGATGCTGTGGCCGGGGATCGCCGAGGAACTGCTCGCCACCAAGGCCTATTACGTCCGTGAAGGCCTGTTCAAAGGGGTCGACGCCAACATCTTCACTCATGTGTCGAGCGACTTCTCGACCTCATGGGGCCTTGGCGGCAGCAATGCGCTGGTTTCGGTCGAATATACCTTCACTGGTTCTACCGCGCATGCGGCCGGCAATCCGTGGGACGGCCGCTCTGCCCTCGACGCGGTCGAGATCATGGACACCGCGTGGAATTTCCGCCGCGAGCATCTGCCGCTCAGCCAGCGCTCGCACTATGTGATTACCAATGGCGGCGGCCAGCCCAACGTCGTGCCCGACAAGGCGTCGGTGTGGTATTACTTCCGCCAGAACGGCTTCAAGGAAGTGCGCGATCTTTATGGCGTCGGCACGAAGATTGCGCAGGCCGCGGCGGACGCAACCGAGACGACAGTGACGCATCAGGTGCTGGGTTATGCCGCGCCGAACTACGGCAACAAGCCGATGGCCGAGGCTGCCTATGCCAACATCAAGGCTGTCGGCATGCCGCAGTGGACGGCCGACGACCAGGCCTTTACCAAGGCGGTGCAGATGGGCCTCAAGCGGCCGATCAAGCCGCTGGCCACGACGATCAGCGAACTGAACGGCCCGACGATGGAGCGTGTACCGACTGGCGGCGGGTCGGACGACATTGGCGACATAATGTGGAACGTGCCCACGATCACAATCCGCTTTCCGTCGAACATCCCGAGCATGATCGGCCATCACAAGACCTCTGCCATCGCGATGGCGACGCCGATCGCGCACAAGGGCGCAGTCGCGGGCGCCAAAGCCGTCGCCATGACGGTGCTTGACCTGATGACGACGCCCAAGCTGATCGCCGACGCAAAGGATTATCAGCAGAACGTCCAGCTGAAGGATCAGAAATATGATCCCGTCATCACGGCGTCGGACAAGCCCGCGATCTGGCTGAACACCGAAACCATGCGTCGCCTGCGGCCGAGCATGGAGAAGTTCTATTACGATCCTAAGAAGTATCCGAGCTACCTGGCCCAGCTCGGCATTGCCTATCCCGGCACGGCCCCTGCCAATTGAGTTCAGGCCGGGCGCAATGCCGTTTCATCCTTCTCGCGGCGCTCCAGCTGGGCGCTGCGGGACCCGTGCTGGCGCAACGTACGCAGGAGAATGCGGTCACGGGCGCAGGCGACGCGTTCGGCTCGGCCGTCGGAACCGAGAAGATCGGACTCTATGCGACCGATGACATCCGCGGGTTCAATCCGATCGAGGCGGGCAACGCGCGGATCGAAGGGCTTTACTTCGACCAGCAGGAGCGCCCGTCGAACCGGCTGATCGAAGGGTCGACGATGCGTGTCGGCATCACGGCGCAGGGCTTCCCGTTTCCGGCGCCGACCGGCATCGTCGACTATCGGCTGAAACTGACGGTGCCGACCCGGGGGCTGGCGCTCGAATTCGAACGCGGCGCCTTCGGCGGGCTCATGGCATCGGCGGAAGCCAACCTGCCTCTCGACCATGACCGCTTGGTGCTGCTGGCGACTGCGGCCTTTCGCCATACGGTCCAGCCGCAGGGCGGGCACCAGAACACGCGCGCCTATGGCGCGTTGCTTCGCTGGCACCCCTATGCTCGTGCGGAGGTGACCGCTGTCTTCGGCGGCTTCGGCCAGTTCGACGAAGACCCGGTGCCGAGCTTCTTTCCAGCAGGCGATGCCTTGCCGCCGCAAGTGGCGCGAGGCGTTTTCCTTGGCCAGGACTGGGATCGCAGGAGCAGCTACACCCAGCTCGGCGGACTGACCGCCAAGCTGCCGTTCGGCGACTGGCGGATCGATGCCGGGCTGTTCCGCTCGACGAAGGTTACGGGCGCAACCTTTTCCGACCTGATGCGCGGCGTGCGGCCGGATGGCAGCGTGGCCAGCCGTACGATCATAGCCGACGCGGATAACGCCGACACGTCGATCTCGGGCGAAGTGCGGCTGAGCCGTATCTTCAGGACCGGCGCGCTCGTCCATACGCTCATTGCGTCCGCGCGCGGGCGTGCCAAGGATCGCGACTTCGGCGGCCAGGTCTCGCTTGCGCTGGGGCCGAGCACGATCAATGCGCCCGATCTTCGTGCCCGCCCGAACTACACCCTGGGACCGAGCGATCACGACAGGGTCCGCCAGACGACGCTGGGGATCGGCTACGGCCTGAACTGGCCTGGTCGCGGCGCGCTCAACATGTCGGTTTCCCGGGCGGATTACCGCAAGGCCGTCGACTTCGTGGCGCCGGCAGCGCCCGACCTGCGTGTGTCGAGCACGCCCATTCTCTACAACCTCAGCGGTTCAATGGTGCTTACCCGGCGGCTCACCCTTTTCGGGGGCTATGTGAAGGGCCTGGAGGAAAGCCTGATCGCTCCCGACATCGCGACCAACCGCAACGAGGCGCCCCCTGCCATCATCACCGAACAGGCTGAGGCGGGCGTACGTGTCGCCGTCGCGCCGAAGCTGACGCTCGTGGCCGGTGTCTTCACGGTCAAGAAGCCCTATTTCGGGCTCGATCCTGCACTGCGTTTCGGCCAGCTGGGCACCGTTGACAATCGGGGCATTGAGCTTTCGCTCGCGGGCACGTTGTTCCCCGGCCTTACCGTCGTCGCGGGCACGGTCCTGTTGGATCCGCGGATCTCGGGCGAGGCGGTGACGAGCGGCCGCATCGGCGCAAGACCTGTCGGATCGGTGAGACGGCGAAGCGTCCTCAATTTCGACTGGAAGCCCGCGGGCCAGACCCGCTGGTCGTTCGACTATGCGATCGAAAGCCTGTCGTCGCGCGTCGGCAACATCTCGAACCGGCTGGCCGCCCCGGCGCGGACCACTCTGGCGCTCGGCGCGCGTTATCGCCTGACCATCAACGGGGCCGCCGCGCTCGTGCGGGTGCAGATGACCAATGTTTTCAACGAATATGGCTGGCTGGTGAGCAGCAGCGGTGGCTTCACCTACTCGCCGGGACGGGCGCTGCTCGCGCAGCTCGCCCTCGACCTTTGACACTGCGCCTTTGCTATTTCGGTGCGGTACGCCTATATCGGAAGGGCTGAACGTCGCCTGCGACGGATATCGGGCCGCTTACGCCCCCCTTTGTCCCTAAACTTGCTTCACGACGCCGGGATGGTCCGCACTTGGCCCATGCCCGTCAATTCGGACTAAGGAATGCCCGATATGATTACCGGAACAGTCAAATTTTTCAATGCCGACAAGGGTTATGGCTTCATCGCGCCGGAAGGCGGCGGGGGCGATGCCTTCGTGCACATCTCGGCCGTCGAGCGCGCCGGCATGCGCACCCTCGATAAGGATCAGCGCGTCACCTACGAACTCGAAACCGACAAGCGCGGCAAGACTTCGGCCGTGAACCTGCAGTCGGCCTAACCGACTAATTTCGGCGGCGGCAGGGGCAACCCCGCCGCCGCCGTTTTGTTATCTCTCTCTGTCTAAAGGATTCGACCCGCCATGAGCCCACTCGAATTCTACCGTACGCAGGCGACCAAGGCCGCGACCGACGCCGCCGCCGCCACGCTGGAGAACGTCCGCGACCGCTGCCTGCGTGCTGCCGCCGCATGGGACGTCATGGCCGAGCGTATCGAGCGCACCGAAGAAATGCGCGCCGGACGCCCGGGCAGCCGCTAGCTTCCCCTAGTTCAATGCCGCTTGGCTGAGCCTGTCGAAGCCCTGTCTTTCTTCGCTACCGAGTCAGGATGAAGGGCAGCCCCTCGACAAGTTCAGGGAAGCGGTCAGCTACCTCAATGTCGTAACCGCAGGCGATTTCAGACACGCCGCCAGATCGCCCATGGGCTTTGCCGCAACCGGTTTTGCGTAGGGTGCGACCTCGACCGGCAGGCCGATGCCGACTGTGCCGAAGCCGGTCTGCCCGCGACATTTCATGACTTCGGTTAGCAGTTTCGGCGGCGTGTCCCACGCCTCGTAGCTCAACCGAAACGTGCCCCAGTGCATGCCATAGGCGGTCGAAGCGCCAGTCCGCTCGAACACTTCGGCGGCATCGATCGGACTGATGTGGCTGCCGATACTCATCTGCCCCGGCACGAAGCGGAACGCGCCGATGGGGATGAGCGCGAGACGGATGGGGCCGAGCTTCGCAGCCTCGCGTGGCCAGTTGCCGTCGCCCATGCCGGTATCGCCCGCGAAGAACAAATTGCCGCCGGAGGGGAGCACGACGGTAAAGCTCGACCAGAGCGCCCGGTTGCGATCGGCAAACCAGCGGCTGCCCCAATGGTGGTTGCGGGTGACGACGACTGACGTGTCGTTCCGGATGGGCACGCGCACGCCCCATTCCGCAGCGACAGACTTGGCACCAGCGCCCGCGATCACCTTGTCATTGCCCAGACTCGTCAGGATCAGCGGCTTGTCGCGATCCCACAGCCGCTTGAGCGTCGCAAGATCCATATGATCGTAATGGTTATGACTGACCACCACCAGGTCGATCTTCGGCAGGTCGTCGAACCGGATGCTGGGCTCGGCGATGCGGCGCGGGCCGATGCCGAAGGGGCCGCTGGTGTCCGCCCAGATGGGGTCGGTCAAGATGTTGAGGCCGTTCGTCTGGATCAGCCAGGTGGCATGGCCGACCCAGGTGGCGACCATCCGTTCGCCCTCGACGCGGGCTTCCGGCTTGGCGGGCGTGAACCGGACCTTGTCGGGCCAGTGCGGGCGGGCGTCGCTGCCGGTAAGATAGCGGAACAGGAAATTGCCGCGACCGGTCCCGCCCGGCGGGGCGGCGGTGTCTTCGCCGTCCGGGTTGAAGAACCG
>JANMJZ010000133.1:0-2257 GCA_031371635.1 Sphingomonadales bacterium
GGCAAGGACTATAAGGCAAAGCGCAAGATCGGCATTCAGCCCGAGGACGGCGGCGAGCTGGCGGAATATCTGATCCCGAAGTCGAAGGTCATCGACGTTCAGGAAGGCGATTACGTCAAGCGCGGCGACAACCTGATTGGCGGTTCACCAAACCCGCATGACATTCTTGAAGTCATGGGGATCGAGCCGCTGGCCGAATATCTGGTCGCCGAAATCCAGGAAGTCTATCGACTGCAGGGCGTGAAGATCAACGACAAGCACATCGAAACGATCGTTCGCCAGATGTTGCAGAAGGTCGAGATCACCAACGGCGGCGACACGACATTGCTGGCCGGCGAACAGGTCGACCGGATCGAGATGGACGAGATCAATGCCAAGCTGACCAAGGGCCAGACTCCGGCAGAGGGCAAGCCCATCCTGCTCGGTATCACCAAGGCGTCGCTGCAGACCCGCAGCTTCATCTCGGCGGCCTCCTTCCAGGAAACCACCCGCGTGCTCACGCAGGCGGCGGTCGAGGGGAAGAAGGACACGCTGACGGGCCTGAAGGAAAACGTGATCGTCGGGCGTCTGATCCCGGCGGGCACGGGTGCCGGCATGAACCGTCTGCGCGTGACGGCGAACAGCAAGGACGCGGCCCTCCGCGCCCAGCAGCGCGCCTGGCAGGCCAGCCTCATCGCACCGAACAGCGCGGCCGAGGAGCATGCAGCGGAACTGGCGCAGCCCGTGCAGGGCGACACCGGTGACGATGCGCTTGGCGCCGTGGTCTCTTCGGGCCATGGCACCGACGCGGACGCAGGCGAGTATCTGAACACCAGCGAGTAGGCGTACGGCCCGCACGCAACGAAGGCCCGTCGGCGCAAGCCGGCGGGCCTTTTTGATTCTGCAGGCAAGCCTGCAGCGCTGCCGCATCCACCCTGCCCGCAGCAAAGCACTTCACGCCCTACCTCAACAATAGCTTCCTTCCCTTAGCCTATCGGCGTGCTAGTCTTTCCACGGGACAGGGGAGCCACGACACTGCTGCACATCGATCCGTATCATGCGATTGCCGGTGCGCTCGTCGGGTTGCTGGTCGGCATCACGGGTGTCGGCGGCGGCTCGCTGATGACGCCGATCCTGAAGCTCGTGTTCGGCTTTGCGCCCGCCACGGCGGTCGGCACGGACCTGCTGTACGCGGCCGTGACCAAGACTGTCGGCACAAGCGTACACGGTCTCCGAAATACAGTCGACTGGCGCATCGTCCGGCGGCTGGCGGCCGGCAGCCTGCCCGCCGCCGTTGCGACACTTCTGATGATCCAGCGCCTTGGCAAGCTGGCAGACAGTACCGAGCGCCTGATCACCATATCGCTCGCCGTCATGCTGCTCGGAACGGCGGCGACCGTACTGTTCCGCACACGCATTGTCGTCTGGGCGACGCGCCGCTTTGGCACGCGCAATCGGGAACATCGCGCGCTGACCACGATTGCCCTTGGCATTGCGCTCGGCGTCCTCGTGTCGCTCACCTCGGTGGGCGCCGGGGCCATCGGCGTGACGGCGCTGATCGTCCTCTACCCGGGGCTGCCCGTCGCAAGGATCGTCGGCAGCGACATAGCGCACGCCGTACCCTTGACGCTGGTTGCTGGTATCGGCCACTGGCTGATCGGCACCGTCGATCTCGACCTGCTCGCCAGCCTGCTGGTCGGATCGGTACCCGCTGTCGTCGTCGGCAGCCTCATTGGCAGCCGGGCACCCGAAAGGCTGCTGCGCCTTATCCTCGCCTTCGTACTGCTACTCGTGGCGACCAAATTGCTGAAGGTCTGGTAACGGTCAGTTCAGATGCCTGCCGACGCCGCGCTGGCGAAATAGGCGAGCAACAGGCTGATCATGAAGACATCGTCGATCGACAGCGCCTTTTCGATGAAGAAGCCGGTTTAATGTTCTACGCCGCTGTCCGCGCCGTTCTGAACCCACACCCAGGTTCCGAAAGCAAAAGCCATGGCGATATGGAAATCCGAAAGCCTCATCGATTTCACGATGCCCATCTCGCGATCCTCCTTGTGGAGGACGCCCAGATCGAACGCTGTCGGCGCGGCGACGAAGCCGGTGAACAACAGCCAGCACGAGAGCGGCCTACCCAGCCAGCCCAGTACAGGAATTCCACAGTGGCCTCCTGCGAAGCCTTGAGCGGGACAGGT
This sequence comes from Sphingomonadales bacterium, assembly GCA_031371635.1. GTDB lineage: Bacteria > Pseudomonadota > Alphaproteobacteria > Sphingomonadales > Sphingomonadaceae > Sphingomonas_O. The sequence continues at coordinate 2,172 of JANMJZ010000133.1, forward strand.
GACCGGCGGCACGCCCAGGGAAGCGGCCGCCGGCCACCCCCGTCAACCGGCCCGGATGGAGCGCGGTGCGGTCCGTGCGAGTTGGT
>JANMJZ010000139.1:0-2058 GCA_031371635.1 Sphingomonadales bacterium
GCGGGTTAATGCGCGAAACTGCCAAAAGTGTCGACTGGTTTTTGCAGTGCAACATATGGTCAGCTACCGGATCCGGACGAGCGACCTGGCCTTGCGGGTATGCCCCATACGGTCGTGCCGGCCGGCACATCGTTCAGCACGACGGCATTGGCGCCAACTCGCGCGCCTTTACCCAGGCGGATCCGGCCCAGAACAACGGCGCCCGCACCGAGCTGCACATCGTCATCGAGAATCGGTGCAGCGGTCAGGTCGTCGAGGCGGCGCAAGCCCAACGTGCAACCCTGGCGAATAATGCAGCCATCGCCGATCTCGCACGCACCATGAACGACGATCGCGCCCTGATGCTCGATGATGACGCCGCGGCCAAGCCTGACGGTATAGGGCAACTCGATCCCATAGCGATTGCGGCAATGTCGAAACAACATCCCGTAGAGAACGCTGAAAGGCGCGCGGAGCAGCTTGGGCCGGATCGTCATCCGCCAGACGCCGAAGCGGTGGACGGCTACCGCGCGAAAACCGGGCTTCGTCCAGTCGCGCCCGTGCGATCGCCAGTCGGCGGCGATCTGGCCCCACAAGGATTCGGTCATGCAGCGTGCGCCTTATATTCGATGAGCGGCGTGCGCTTGCCGCGCCAGCGCGACACCCAGTAGCGGGCGATCCCCAGGGCATGGGGCGGCTTGTCGAGCAACAGGAACCACGACAAGGCGACAGCATCGCGAAGGGGCCGGGCACGACTTGCAGACCGGGCGACGCGAACGAATTGCGCGACAAGAAGCAATGCAGGGGCGAGCGCCACCGCCGCGATCCAGCCTTGCCCGAACAAGAGCGCCGCGAGCAGCAGCATCGGGATGCTGACCGGAATTGCGGCGCCCCAGAACAACGCGGCGAGCACGCGCCGGCGGTATTCCCCGGGATGGCGCGCTTCCAGTTCGGCATAAGCATGGCCCGACCGCTCGGCACGGCGCCACCATTGGCCGAAGCGGGTGATCGCGGCGTCGTGCAGCGTCATTTCCGCCGGCAGGCAGGCCATCCGCCATCCGAGCGCGGCAAGGCGCATCGACAAATCGGGCTCTTCGCCGGCGATCATTTCGTCAGGATAGCCGCCCGCCACTTCCAGCGCGTCGCGGCGCAGCATCACGTCCCCGCCGAACTGCCGCACGGGTCCTGCCGGCACTGCCCATTCGATGTCGCACAGCCAGTTGTAGATGCTGGACTCGGGCGCAACCTCGCGTCGGCGACCGAATACTGCGGCAAGGCCGGGGTCGGCATCGATCGCGCGGCGGGCCGTCTGCAGCCAGTCGGGCTGAACGGCGCAGTCCCCGTCGATGAATTGCACCAGGCGCACATCAGGGCCAAGAGCGGCGCATCCGGCATTGCGTGCGCGCGCAGCCGTGAACGGAATCGAGAGGTCGAGCGACACAACACGTGCACCGGCAGACTCAGCTGCTGCGACGCTGCCGTCGGTCGACCCGGAATCGACGTAGATAATGCTGCCGCAGCCCCGCACCGACGCAAGACTGCGCACCAGCCGTTCGCCTTCGTTGCGGCCGATGACCACGATGCCAAGGTCGCCGGTCACCGTCTCATCCAGGCGGGCCGGTCGTCCGCCGCTTCGTCAAGCCGCCTGATCGCCGTCCTGGCGTCGAAGCGGCTGGGCCACAGGCCGTGTGCGATCATGTCACTGAGCTCCCGCTGCACGACGGGCCGTGCCTGGGGCGCCACGATCTGGCGAATCTGCCAGACAAGCCGTCCTGCCAACCAGGCCAACCCCGAAATCAAACCGTACAGGCGACCACCACGAAGCGTGAAATAGCGACGACGCGCCTCGTACCAATAGGCCGGCATCGGCCGCGCCCGCGGCAGGCCGGTTTCGGGATCGCGGATCTGGGTGGCGGCTCCGCCATCATGCACGACGTGAGCAGCCGGTTCATGCCAGATTTTCCAGCCATGATCACGTAGCCGTGCCATGAGCTCCGTTTCTTCGAAATAAAGGAAGAAACCATCGTCGAAAAGGCCCGTAGCTTGCAACGCCTGCGTGCGGAGCATGACTGCAGCACC
>JANMJZ010000164.1:0-23515 GCA_031371635.1 Sphingomonadales bacterium
TTGGACCTCTTCAAACGAAACAAGCCGCCCCGGTGCGGAGCGGCGTTCGAGCGGGCCAATGCAGCGCGCGGCGGGAAAAGTCAACAAAACGGCGGCATTGCTAACGGGTACTATAATACCGGGCCGGGTTCACGCCGGGAAAGCGACCCCCGTCATGTGTTCCGAAACATCCCACAGCTTCGCCGCCGCTGCCGGATCGATCGCATGGTCGCGCACGCCGCTGTTGGGGTCCATGCCGTCGGTCCAGCGCGCCGCCACGTCGCAATCCTCGCAATAGACGCCGCCCTTGCCCGCCAGCAGCGGCGACGTCGCGCACCACACGCTGGTCGCGGCGCCCTGTTCGACGGACTTGAAGCGTTCGTTGACGTTCCCCTCCGCATCGATCCACCCCATCGCGACCTGCTCTTCCATCGTCAGGTGTCGCTGCAACGGCGTCACGATGCCGCCTGGATGCACGGCAAAAGCGCGCATGCCGTGCGGCGCACCCAGCGCATCGAGGTGCACAGCGAACAGCGCATTGGCCGACTTCGCCTGCCCGTACGCCTTCCACTTGTTGTACTCGCGCCGGTCGAACCCGATGTCGTCGAAATCGACCGGCGCGATGCGGTGGCCAATCGACGACAACACGACGATCCGCGTGCCGGGCCCTGCCGCCTTCAGCAGCGGCCACAGCCGCGCAGTCAGCCGGAAATGCCCGAGATGGTTGGTCGCGAACTGGCTTTCGTAACCGCGCGCATCGCGGCTCAGCGCGTTCGCCATCACGGCCGCATTGTTGATCAGGATATCGATCTTGTCCGTCGCCCCCGCGACCTCGGCGGCAAAGGCATCGACCGATTCGGGCTCGGCGAGATCGAGCTTCAGGATCTCGACGCCCGTAATTCCCTTCAGGTCGTCCGCCGCCGCGTCTGGCCTTCGGGCGCCGACGATGACCCGCGCACCTGCACCGGCCAGCGCGCGGACGGTCTCCAGCCCCAGCCCCGAATAACCCCCGGTCACCAGCGCCACCTTGCCGGTCAGGTCGATCCCCGCGATCACTTCTGCCGCCGTCGACCGCATCCCGAATCCGCTGCCCAGCGGCGCCTGTTCGGTCATCTCGTTCTCTCCGCTATCGTTGTCGCCCGACAGAATGCGCGCCCCAGGCGACACTCGCAACCAGCAGCGCGCCGACTGCCTGATGCGCGACCGCCAGGCCGATGTTGACGCCCGTCATGACGGTCGCGATGCCGAGCAGGACCTGCGTGCCGAAAGCGGTGTGGATCGCCAGCGACGCGGGGCGAACCCCGGCACGCTTCACCCTGATCGCCAGCATCACCAGCGCCGCGACCGCGACCCATGCCCACCAGCGATGGATGAAGTGCACGAGATAGGGATCGCTGCTGAACGCGTGCGCCACCCCCTGCGACCAGTCGACGCCGGTCGGCAGGAAGCTGTCGCTCATCATCGGCCAGTTCTGCGTCACCTTGCCCGCGCGCATCCCGGCGACCCAGGCGCCGTAAAGCAACTGGACATAAAGCACCGCGCCCACGACGACGGCAAAGCCGGTTAGCCGCGCGGGTTTTGCTTGCGCATTGCGCGAAAGCGCGACCAGATCGAGCGCGGTCCACACCAGCGAGGCGAGGATGGTCAGCGCCAGCAGCAGGTGCAGCGCCAGCCGGTAATGGCTGACCGAAACGCCCTGCCACAGGCCCGACTTCACCATCCACCAGCCGACCGCGCCCTGCAGTGCGCCGAGTGCCAGCAGCGCGAGCAGCCGCGGCTTGTACCCGGCCGGAATGGCGCGGCGCAGCCAGAACCAAAGGAGCGGCAGTGCAAAGGCCAGCCCGATCACCCGGCCCAGCAGCCGGTGCACCCATTCCCAGAAAAAGATGAACTGGAACTGCCCCATCGTCATGCCGGCATGGATCGCGGCATATTGCGGCACGCGCTTGTACGCGTCGAAGGCGGCCTGCCAGTCGGCAGCGGTCAGCGGCGGGATCGCGCCCGAAACCGGTTTCCATTCGGTGATCGACAGGCCCGATTCGGTCAGACGGGTGATGCCGCCGACGACAACCATGAAGAAAACGAGGAACGCGACGACGAACAGCCAGTTCGCGATCGATCTTGGCCGGGCGGCGGACGGGGATGGGGGCATGGCGGGCATATAGGGGCTCCGTAACGATCGGCAATCGGCCGCCCCTGTTTTGCAGAACTATGCGGGTGATATGTTGTATCTTTACCAGTCCGCTGCCATATGGCGCCCGTGTCCCGCTCCACCATCCTTTCCGCGCTCGACCGCGCCGCCATCGGCCTGTCCGCGCTCTGCGCAGCGCACTGCCTCATCAGCGTCGTGCTGATCGCAGGCCTCTCGGTGGCGGGGTCGATCTGGACCGATCCGGCCATTCACCGCATCGGCATGTTCGGCGCGGTGCTGCTGGCGGCGGTCGCCTTCGGCCCGACCCTGATCCGCGAACGCCTGACCCGCGGCCTGGTCGTCGGCATGGTCGGCCTGCTGCTGATGGCGCTCGGCCTGCTCGTCCCGCACGGCTGGCCCGAAATCGCGGCAACGATCACCGGCGCCAGCCTGCTTGCGGGCGCGCACTTGATGAACAGCCGCGTGCGGGACTAAGGTTCGGGCCATGGTCCTCCACGCCCACACCCTTCACCACGGCACCCCGCTTGCCGTCGCGGCCCAGGCCGCGCTCGAGGCCTCAGGCGAGCAATGGACCGACATGCGCTCGCGCGTTTTCGACGCGCTCGCCAGGTTCGACCGGCCCGCGTCCGCCTATGACATTGCCGAGGCCATGTCGAAGTCGGAAGGGCGCCGGATCGCCGCCAACAGCATCTACCGCATCCTCGACCTGTTCGTGGCGGCCAACCTCGCGCGCCGCGTCGAAAGCGCCAACGCCTATCTCGCCAACGCCCATCCCGATTGCATCCATGACTGCATCTTCATGATCTGCGACAGCTGCGGGACCACGACGCACATCGACGACGATGCGGTGACGGGCGCCGTGCGCGCGGCGGCCGGCGCCACGGGCTTCGGCGTATCGCGCCCGGTCATCGAGGTGCGCGGCACCTGCAGCGCCTGCGCCTAGCCTTTTCCCTCTCCCTGAAGGAGAGAGGGCGACACGCGCGTAGCGCGGCGGGGTGAGGGCACTTCTTGTCGAAACGAGCACTGCCCTCTCGCTCCCGCGCTGTCGCGCGAGGACCCCCCCCCCTTCAGGGAGAGGGAGGGTTAAGGCTTTTCCCCATCCGGATCAGCGGCACCGACACCCCGCCGACCGGCGGCGACTCGACATATTCGATCGGCAGATAGCCACAGGCCCGGTACAGCGGTTCGCCAGACAGCGTTGCCATCATCTCGGTCCGCCTGAACCCTGCATCCCGTGCCGCGCCTTCGCACAGATTCAGGATCAGCCGACCGATCCCCTGCCGCACACAGTCCGGGTCGGTGTACATCGCGCGGACCCTTGCCGCATCGGTCGCCGGGTCGAGCGGCGCAGGGTCGCGCGCGACGATGCTCGCGTCGCCGCCGTAAAGCGTCGCCCGCGCGCTCCAGCCGCCGCAACCGACCAGCGTTTCTCCGCGCAGGATCATGAAATAGGTCCGGTCTGCAATGATCTGCGTGTCGAGGCCCATCACGCTGTGGCTCAGCGCGATTTGCGCCGGGGTCAGGAACCCCTGCTGGTTCACGGCGATGGCGCGCGCCATCAGGTCGCGGATCGCCGGGATGTCGGCCTCGGTGGCCAGGCGGTGGTGCAGATCGGACACGCAAGCGCTGTCGAATCCGCCGCGCCCAACGTCAAGTACGGGAGTCGATTGCAGCCCGCGTGCCAAGGCGATACTAACACCTATGTCCAATCGTCCTGACACGCCATTGCTCGATACGGTCCCCACCCCCGTCGAGCTGCGCAAACTCAAGCCCGAACAGCTCCGCCAGCTCGCCGACGAACTTCGCGACGAAATGATTTCGGCGGTCGGCACGACGGGTGGCCACCTCGGCTCCGGCCTCGGTGTCGTCGAGCTGACGACGGCGATCCACTATGTCTTCGACACGCCCAACGACCGACTGGTCTGGGACGTGGGGCATCAGGCCTATCCGCACAAGATCCTCACCGGACGCCGCGACCGCATCCGCACCTTGCGCCAGGGTGGCGGTCTCAGCGGCTTCACCAAGCGCACCGAAAGCGAGTACGACCCGTTCGGCGCGGCGCATTCGTCGACGTCGATCAGCGCGGCGCTCGGCTTTGCCATCGCCAACAAGCTCAACGACCAGCCCGGCAAGGGCATTGCCGTCATCGGCGACGGCTCGATGTCGGCGGGCATGGCCTATGAGGCCATGAACAATGCGCGCGAAGCGGGCAACCGCCTCGTCGTGATTCTCAACGACAACGACATGTCCATCGCGCCGCCCGTCGGTGGCCTCAGCGCCTATCTCGCGCGCATCGTATCGAGCCGCGAATTCCTGAGCGTGCGTGAGACCCTGAAAAAGCTTGCCCGCGCCCTGCCCGGGCCGCTGCACAAGGCGGCGAAAAAGACCGACGAATTCGCCCGCGGCCTCGCCATGGGCGGGACGTTGTTCGAGGAGCTCGGGTTTTACTATGTCGGCCCCATCGACGGGCACAACCTCGACCAGCTTATCCCCGTCCTCGAAAACGTGCGCGACGCGGCTGAAGGGCCCTGCCTAATCCATGTCGTGACCAAGAAGGGCAAGGGCTATGCCCCGGCCGAAGCCTCGGCCGACAAATACCACGGCGTCCAGAAGTTCGACGTGGTCTCGGGCGTGCAGGCAAAGGCACCGCCGGGCCCGCCCAGTTATCAGAATGTCTTCGGCGAAACGCTGGCAAAGCTGGCGGAGACCGACAAGCGCATCGTCGCGATTACGGCCGCCATGCCCAGCGGCACCGGCGTCGACAAATTTGCCAAGGCCCATCCCGACCGCGCGTTCGACGTGGGCATTGCCGAACAGCACGCCGTGACTTTCGCGGCGGGCCTTGCCGCACAGGGGATGCGGCCGTTCTGCGCCATTTATTCGACCTTCCTGCAGCGCGCCTATGACCAGGTCGTACATGACGTCGCGATCCAGAACCTGCCGGTGCGTTTCGCCATCGACCGCGCGGGTCTGGTCGGTGCCGATGGCTGCACGCACGCCGGATCGTTCGACGTGACCTATCTGGCAACCTTGCCCAATATGGTGGTGATGGCCCCCTCCGACGAAGCGGAGCTGGTCCACATGACCTATACCGCTGCCGAACACGACTCGGGCCCGATTGCGGTGCGCTATCCGCGCGGCAACGGCACCGGCATTGCCCTGCCGCAGGTCCCGCAAAAGCTCGAAATCGGCAAGGGCCGCATTGTGCGCCAGGGCAAGAAGGTGGCGATCATCTCGCTCGGCACCCGGCTCGAGGAAGCGATGAAGGCAGCTGACGCGCTCGATGCCAAGGGGCTGAGCACGACCGTTGCCGACCTGCGCTTTGCCAAACCGCTCGACACCGATCTCATTCGCAAGCTGCTGACCACCCATGAAGTCGCGGTGACCGTCGAGGAAAACAGCATCGGCGGCTTTGGCGCGCATGTGCTGACCATGGCCAGCGACGAAGGCCTGATCGACGCCGGGCTGAAACTGCGCACCCTGCGCCTGCCCGACATGTTCCAGGACCATGACAAGCCCGAGCTTCAGTATCGGGAGGCCGGGCTCGACGCCGAAGGGATCGTGGACTGCGTGCTCAAGGCTCTCCGCGTGAACAGCGTGGGGGTCGTAGAGGAAGTCCGGGCCTGATTATTGGCAGAAGGCAATAATCAGCGAGTAACAAGTCCGAAGAAATACTTAGTATCTTCGTAATAACCCAGCATAACTATATCCGAAACCGATCAGAAATGCCGATGATATTTCGGTGAAACATGTTCCTCTTCTGCTGACAGAGCAGGAGGAAGTAACATGACGATCAAGATGCAGTGTGTGGGCATTTTCTTCGGGGCGACACTGCCGCTGGATGGGCCGCAGCGTGTCCTCGACGTGCTCGAGGCCGCGAGGGACGCGGCCGGGTCGGGGCAATTGCCGAACATTGCAGCCTTCGATTTCGAAACGACACAGGCGCCGAACCAGTCGCTGGTCTCGGTTGCGGCCGCCTATACCGGTCCCGTGAAGGGCCGGGGCATCGGCGGGACCTATCCGGCGGGCGAGTACAGCTTGACCGAAAACCTGAACGCCCGGCCCGCCTATGCCGTATGGCAGTATTATCTTATCGACGCGGCGGGGATGCCGGTGTCGCAAGGGGTGAAATTCCTCGACGATCCCGCTGCCATCGTGCCCGCAGGCGGCACCGTCATCTGGCGCCTTGTTTCGATTCTCGCCGGGCCGAACCCCCGATCGGCCCTCGTCGCAAGCCGTCAGGCGGCCTAGCGGCGCATTATGGCGGGCAGCCCCTGCCGCTCTGCGGCAGGGCCGAGCCCCGGCAGGGCTTGCAATGTAGGAGAATGCAGGGGACTCCGCCCGGATGACCCGCCCCGCCGCCACCCGCCCCAAACATGCCTGTACTTCTTGTCCACGCCCGTATCTCCCGCGGACGTCGTTCAGGTGTGACTTTCTGTGACCTTTGGCGCAAATCCGCCGTGCTGAAGACCCGCATCGACCAGCGTCTCGTGGAACTCGGCCTTGCTGACAGCCGCGCGCGGGCACAGGCGCTGATTCTGTCGGGGAATGTCTTCGTCGGTGACAGGCGCATCGACAAGGCAGGGCAGGCCATCGACGCGGAGGCCGTGCCGACGGTTAAGGGCCGCGACCACCCATGGGTCTCGCGCGGCGGCGTCAAGCTCGCCCATGGACTCGATCATTTCGGCTGGGATGTTACCGGCGCGGTCGCCATCGATGTCGGCAGCTCGACCGGCGGCTTCACCGATGTCCTTCTGTCGAGGGATGCCGTGCGCGTCTACGCGGTCGACAGCGGAACCAACCAGCTGGCGTGGAAGCTTCGGCAGGACGCGCGCGTTGTCGTGCTCGAACAAACGAGCGCGCGCATCCTTAGCGACACCCATATTCCCGAGCGCGTCGACCTGATCGTGTGCGACGCGAGCTTCATCGGTCTGGCAAAGGTGCTCGAACGCCCGCTGACATATGCCAAGCCCGTCGCCCGGCTCATGGCGCTCATCAAGCCTCAGTTCGAGGCCGGGCGCGATGCCGTGGGAAAGGGTGGCGTCGTGCGCGACCCGGCGGTCCACGCGGCTGTCTGCGCCGAAGTGACGACATGGGTGGCGGCCCAGGGTTGGGAGGTTGACGGCATCGTCGTCAGCCCCATCACCGGCCCCGAGGGAAACATCGAGTTTCTAATCGCGGCGCATCGATAGCGGTCGAAAAAAGAAATAAATCCAGATAGCTGGCCATAGCTGTGTTGCGCCCTTAATACGCGCGCACAATAAGGGGAGGGGCTTCGACATGTTCCGGACGATCGGAGCCAGCGCCATGCTGGCTTTCGCCTTGGCGCAGCCCGCTTTGGCCCAGCGCACTGACGACAACGCCGTGACGTCGGCCGAAGACGCATTCGGCAAGTCCGTCGGCGACCAGTCGATCGGCATCTACAACCCGTATGACGTGCGCGGCTTTTCCCCGGTTGATGCCGGCAATATCCGGATCGAGGGACTTTACTTCGATCAGCAGGGCAACCTGACTCAACGGCTGCAGAACGGTTCCACGGTACGCGTTGGCATCTCAGCGCAGAGCTACGCATTTCCTGCGCCGACCGGCATCGCCGATTTCAGCTTGCGCAAGCCCGGCGGGAAGTTTCTCGCCTCTGCTGCAGTGACAGCGGGCCCGTTCGGGACGATCCTGGCCGATCTCGACCTGCAGATCCCGCTCGATGGCGATCGTCTCGGGATTGTCGCCGGCGTGACGCCCTACCACAATGTCGATCCCAGCCAGGTTGTGACCGACGGCTTGTCGGCAGCCATGTTGGTGCGATGGGCCCCGCGGCCCGGAGTCGAAGTGATGCCGTTCGCCGCCCGAATCCGTCAGGTCGATCAGGGGGCCCAGCCGCTGATCTTCACAGCCGGTGCTTTCCTGCCGAACCGCTACGATCGGACGCAGTTCTTTGGCCAGCCATGGAACGCCAGTGCGCAAACAGTCTATAATTACGGCGTCGTGGCGCGCGCCGATCCGCTGGGACTCGACTTGCGGCTGGGGCTTTTCCGCTCGATTTCCTCCAGCGATACGCAAGCGGCTGACCTGTTGTTCGACACGGATCTTTTGGGGCGGGTCGGTCGTCGGCTCATCGTGCGCGAAATCGACAACCGGTCCGATTCGACGTCGGGTGAGCTTCGTGTGGCGCGCAGTTTCGACGAGGGGCCACGCCGCCACACGCTGATCGCGTCGCTGCGCGGGCGCGACCAGTCGCGGCGCTATGGCGGCGCAGCGTTCGTCGATCTGGGCGCGAGCCAGGCCGGCATTGTCGATGAACGGCCGGCGCCTGTATTGACGGGGGGACCGAAGACGCTCGACCACGTCACCCAAACGACGCTGGGTATCGCCTATCAGGGCAAGTGGCGCGGCGTCGGTGAGCTTAGCGTCGGACTGCAGAAAACCCGATACCGCAAGCAGGTTACGAGCCCCAATCCTGCCATCGTTGTACCTGTCAGCACCGATTCACCCTGGTTGTTCAGCGTGACGGGCGCCATCAACGCGACACCACGGCTCGCGCTGTACTCCGGCTATACGCGCGGGCTCGAGGAAAGCCCCGTGGCGCCGAGCAACGCCGTCAACTTGAGCGAGGCACCTCCGGCCATCAAGACCGAACAAAAGGATGCCGGGGTTCGCTGGAAGATCTCGAAGGGCATAACGGCGGTCTTCGGCGTTTTCGACATCGCAAAGCCCTATTTCAACCTTGATGCGAGCAACCGGTTTCGCCAGCTCGGCATGGTGCGTCATCGGGGCCTCGAGGTCTCGATTGCCGGGCAGATCGCGCCTGGCCTCAACATCGTCGCCGGCAATGTCCTGCTCGACGCCACGGTTTCGGGCGATCAGGTGGATCGCGGGCTGATCGGCCGCCGACCCGTCGGCACCTTTGTTCGGCATACGATCATCAGCCTGGACTATCGTTTGCCCGGCTATGATCCGTTGTCGTTCGACGCGACCTTTGAGGGGACGAGCGACCGCACCGCAAATGCAGCCAACACTCTGATCGTACCCACCCGCGCCGTGATGAGCCTGGGCGCGCGCTACCGCGTGCAAGTCGCGGGAAACCCGGTGCTGGTGCGTGCCCTGGTTGGGAATGTCACCAATACTTTCGGGTGGAATGTGGGAAGCAGCGGGTTCTTCGTTGCCAATGGCGCCCGTCGTTTCTCGCTCAGCGTGGCGGCAGATATTTAACCTGTCGCAGCCCCTTTCCGGCTCCGCAACAATGCGCCATGTCCGGCCTGAAGCCGAGAGACGGAGTCGCGCATGAGTGAGTTGGCATCGAGCGGGCAATTGCGGGCTGCCTATTGGCGATGGGCCTTGGTTACCGTGCCGATGGTGGTGGTGCCGGGGTTCGTGGTTGGCGCTCTCAGTAACTCGGGAGATGCCAACCGTTGGTATGCGTTGCTCGAAAAACCATGGTTCCAGCCGCCCTCATGGGCCTTCCCCGTTGCCTGGACCACGCTTTATGTCATGCTCGGTCTGGCCATCGCCCAGATCCTGCACGCGCGCGGGGCGCGATTTCGCGGCTATGCCATCGCGCTGTTCGTCGTCGCCTTTCTGCTCAACCTGACCTGGTCGCCCGTATTTTTCGGGCTGCATCGTCCGACTTTGGCGCTGGCAATCATCATCGGCATGTTCGCTGCCGCCATAGCGACCACCTTCGCTTTCGGTCGCGTGCGCACGGCGGCGGCCTGGCTTATGGTGCCATATCTTGGCTGGTTGTGCTTTGCCGCGATCCTCAACTGGGAGATCATCCGCCTCAATCCGGACGCGGAAGGCCTTGTCGTCGAACCCGGGGGCACCCAGATAGATATCAGACACTAACCCGATCGGGGATGAAATCATGCAGACCGACAACCGCCTCTTCGACGATTTTGCCAAGTTCATGAACGGTGCTGCCGGCACGCTCGCGGGAGTCGGGCGCGAGGCCGAAGCCGGTTTTCGCGAGCGCATGAAGGACTGGATCGGGGGGCTCGACTTCGTGAGCCGCGACGAGTTTGAGGCCGTCAAGGCGATGGCAGCGGCCGCGCGCGACGAGGCGGATGCTTTGAAGGTTCGCATCGCCGCGCTTGAGGCAAAGGCTTCCTAAAGCCGGGCTGCCGCCACGATCGGGCCGCCGCTACCGGCCTGGACCAGCACGGCGCGTTTGAGCCCGATTGGCGTCGCGGGTGCGGTGAAGCTGTCTGACTTGCCGTTCCAGCTACCCAGGGCAACCAGCTGCCGCACAATGTTCCGATGGGGAAGGGTTCGTCCGCCGTTCTCGCCAGCGCGGACTGGGACTTGTACCGTTCGGGGGTCATAGGCGACGAGCCAGACTGTGGACGGCCGCGCCGTTGCCGAAGCCGCCACTGTGATTACATTGCCTTTGGCCGCAAGGGCCGGACCGCCGGTACGGGCGTTGGTGGCAATCGCCTGTTCGACTTCGCTCTTGCGGCTGCCGAGCACGGCCGCGCGTCCATTGACGATTAGCTGCGGCGTCTGGACATTTCCGCGCCCTTGCGCACGCGCATAGGACCATTGGCGCGCGGTATAGGCCGGACGGGCATAGATATCCTTCCAGCCGAGCTGGTCCCAATAGGTAACGGCAAAGTTGAGCGCTAGTACATCGGGGCGGTTGGCGACCTCGTCGAGCACCGCAAGCGCCGGGGGGCATGACGAGCAACCCTGACTCTGGTAAAGTTCGATGACCGCCGGATGTGCCGCGTCCGCACCGCTGACTACGGGTGCAGCCTTGGCTTCGGGAGTAAGCGTGGGTGCGGCGAAATGAAGGCCGATGGCTCCGGCGCCGGCCGCAGTGAGCAGTGCAAAGATGGACTTGGACATGACGGTCTCCTTTGCCACCGATACGCGCGCGCGCCGCCAAAGGTTACGCTACCACCGTAGCAGCCTCGGTCCCAGCGCAGCGCCGATCGCCGTCGCGGCGGCAATGCCAATCGAATACCATGTCAGCACGAACGTTGCGCCTGCCTCAGGGCAGTGAAGGCTGTACAGAGTGGCCGACACGGCGCCGGATGCCAGCCCGATGACCGCTCCCGTCGCCCGCAGCCGGGTGGGCGCAAAGCGGCGCGCAAACAGCACCAGACCGGCCGCAACGGGCAGGGCGAACAGTGCAATGAGCATCGAGCAGATGCGCCATGTTCGTCCCAACCACGCCAGCAACCAGTCGTCCTGTGGCATCGCCGCAAGTTCATGTGCGCTCACCAGACCGAGCAGCGCCACCGGCACGCTTAACAGCCAAAGCCACCGGGGCGGGCGCGCCTCAGGACGGATCAGCGAGAGCAGCGCAATGATCGCAATCAGCGCGAGCGAGCCGGTATAGGCCAGCTTCATCCAGAAGATCGTGCCCGCCATGGCAATGTCGAGATCGGGGCGGAAGCCGAGCGTGGCCGCAATGACGACGAGGGTTACCGCCATGCCTGCAGCCAGGCTGAGGCCGAGACGCAGCGGTGCCGCGTGACGCGGCACGGCAGCTGACTGGCGCGCCAGCGCTTCGATCAGGGCGTCGGTTTCCATCAGCTGCCTGTCAATCTTTTGGCCAGCGCCTTGATCCCGCGGTGTACGGAAACCTTGACGTCCGCTTCGGTAAGCCCGTCACGGGCCGCCGCCTCGGCAACGCTCAGCCCCTCGATCTTGGTCGCGCGAATAGTTGCGGCCTGCTTCGGAGACAGCGTTTCCAGCGCAGCATCGACGTCGAGTCGCGCCGATACCGCGTCCTCGAATCCGCCGTCACCGAGCAGGTCACCGAGATCGTCGAGCGCTAGGTCAAACCGCGTGCGGCGAAAATGGTCGATCATCTTGTAGCGAGCTACCGCGAACAGCCACGGGCCGAACGCGCGGTCGCGGTCGTAGCTGGCACGGCGGGTGTGGACTGCAATCAGGGTCTCCTGCACCAGGTCCTCCAGATCGGGCGCGCCGCCCATGCGCCGTGCGTAGTAGCGCCGCAGAACCGGGACGAGCGCCGACAGCAGCATGTGGTGCGCGCGCGCATCGCCATCGAGGCTCGCCTGCATGAGGTGCCGGAGGTGAGCTTCGTCGGTTGCCACTTGCTTCCCATACGGCTGAATCAAGGCATTGGTTACGGACTGATTATCCACAGATTCGCGTTCGACATGCTTGCATCGGACGCCAAGGCGAGTCACGCGTGACGCTATGACTAATGTCGAGATCGATCTGGACGGGCAGCGCGCGGCGCCCATCGACATGCTGGAAGCGTGGTTCGAGGCCCATGGCTGGACGCACGAGCGCGTCGGCGAAGAGGAGATCGTTGCGTCCGCCCAAGGGTCATGGGGCCTGTACGAGCTGCGCGGCGTCTGGCGCGACGATGACAATGTCCTTCAGTTCATGGCCTTTCCCGACATCAAGGTCGCGGACCACCAGACGTCGGCGGTTTATGAGGCGATCGGCCTGATCAACGAGCAGCTGTGGCTTGGCCATTTCGAGCTCTGGTCGGGGGCCGGTACCGTGCTGTTCCGCAACGCGGTCCTGATCGACAGCGGCGACGAGGCGGGCCTCAGCCTCGAGCAGGCCGAAACAGTGATCGAGGCCGCGGTTGACGAGGTCGACCGATTCTACCCCGTGTTCCAGTTCGTCCTGTGGGGCGGCAAGTCGCCCAAGGAAGCGATTGCCGCCGCGCTCGTCGAAACGCGCGGCGAGGCGTGAGCGCCGACGGCCTGCCGGGGCCGTTCTGGCTGATCGGATGCGGCGCAATGGCCGGCGCCATGCTGTCACGCTGGCTGGCGACGGGCATGGATGCTGCCCTCGTCACCGTGATCGATCCGGCGCTGCCGTCATTCGCTGGCGTCCGCGTGCTTGCCGAGCTGCCGGATGAGCCGCCGCCCGCGCTGCTGATGCTGGGCGTCAAGCCACAGATGCTTGCCGATATCGTCCTGCGCGTCGCCCCGGTCGTGGGGCCGCAGACGATTTTGCTGTCGATCCTTGCGGGCATCCGCCACGCCGTGCTGGCACAGGCGTTTCCCGGCGCCGGGCGGGTCGTGCGGGTCATGCCGAACCTGCCCGTCGCCATCGGCGAGGGTGCGGTCGCGCTGCATGCGCCGGGCGCTGACCGGGCGACGACGACGGCGCTCATGGCCCCGCTTGGGCTCGTTGAATGGATCGACGACGAGACCCTGTTCGACGCGGTCACGGCGCTGTCCGGTTCCGGCCCCGCCTTTCTCTACCGCTTTGCCGAGGCCCTGGCTGAGGGCGGCATGGCACTCGGCCTCGCACCCGATGTCGCCGACCGGCTGGCACGCGCGACCGTGGCGGGCGCGGCGTCGCTCGCCAAGGCATCGCCCGAGCTGCTCGGCACGCTCGCCGACCGCGTCGCGAGCAAGGGCGGTTCGACACGTGTCGGTCTCGACGTGCTCGACGACGGCACGGCGCTTGCAACGCTCGTCGCCGCCGCGCTGAAAGCAGCGGAAGCGCGCAACCGCGAACTGGGCAGCGCCTGAGGCCAAAAGCGGCCGATTTCGGCCAAAGGTCACAAAGTTCACACCTGAAACACATTCGGCACGCGCCATCCGCGAGTAAGAGTTGGGCCATCGACCGGCGTTGCGGCATTCCGGGATATTGAGCTTCGCATTTTGAAAGAGCGGAAGAGAGCGACTCGAAGGTGCGAACGTAACGGGAACAATTACTGTAGGGAAGAGGCTCTGTGCGGTCGATGGTCGCACAGGTTGCTGGCAGTCTCCGGCAAGTAGTCGGAGGTTGGTTCATTCTGCCTTAGTTTTTAAAACTGGACACGACGTTAAGGATACCCCGCTGAGGCCGCTGGCAACAATTGGGTGGTTAAGTGACAGTCCGATTGCAGCCTATGAGATGTGATAGCGGGCACTGCGGAAGAAGACTTGTCTGCAACTGAGCCGAATAATCAGGCAGAACTCCCCGCGTATTTCAGAACAAAGGCATAAATATCCGCACGCTTGTCGATGCCCGACTGCTTGGCGGACGAGAAGTGACCCGAGCTGTAATCGACACGCAGCAGCACGGGCTTGCCCGAGGAAGTCGCTGCCTGAAGGCGCGCGGCGAACTTCCCGACCATCCATGGTTCGACGCGCAAGTCGTTGGCGCCGGTGATGCACAGCACGGCAGGATAGGCTGTCCGATCGACCACGTGGTGATAGCTGTCCATTGCGATCAGCGCGTGGAATTCATCTTCCTTCTTCACCGTGCCGAATTCGACGTCGTTCCCCGGGCCGTTCGCGGTCAGTTCCATGCGCAATGGATTGAAGCATCCGACCTCGCCGATGGCGGCCGCAAACAGATCGGGGCGTTCGGTAATCGCGCGCCCCACCATGATGCCGCCTGCCGACGTTCCCCAAAGGGCAAGATGCTTCGGCGCCGTCCAGCCTTGCTGCACGAGGTGCTCGGCCACATCGATGGCGTCGCGCCAGGTATTGGGCTTGGTCGCCTTCTGGCCGGCGCGGTGCCAGGCGTCCCCCCTCTCGCCGCCGCCGCGAACATGCGCATAGACCATGATCCCGCCCCGATCGAGAAAAGCAAGAAGGCCGGGTTGGAACCCCGGATCGAGCACGGAGCCGTACGAGCCATAAGCGTTGATGAGCGTGGGGTTCTTGCCCGTGCGCGTCGTTGTCTTTGCGTAGAGCATTTCGACGGGCACCAGCGCACCGTCGCGGGCGCGTACGTCGAACTGTTTGGTCACATAGCTGCTGACATCGTACATCGGTTGCGGGGTAAGGCCGGTGTCGTGCGCCTTCAGGTCGCCGTCCGTGGCGACGGACATGGCAGGCCACGCCAGCCCATCCATGCCAAACCAGGCGCCCAGACGATTGAGGGTCGTCACCATGCTCCAGATGGCGCCTTCTCGCGGCAAGACGACGTCCTCGACCTTTCCCGATGCAAAACTGTATCTTTTCAGCCGTTGCCGAACGCCATCGTTGATCTCGTGAATATAGAGGCCATCCTTGGCGGCGCAGAACCGGTCGATAACACCCGGCCCCTCGGGTACGACTACCGTCCTGTTCTCACGTCCCGGTGCGGACGCAGGCACTTTCCAGATCTGGCCCCGGCTCGCGCCGCCCCGTGCGAGGACATAGATATCATCCCCGACGATCGCTGCGGCGAGGGGCTCGCGCTCGGGATCGGAATCCCCGACGACGTCGTCCGCCCACGCCACTTGTCGCCAAGGCGTCTTGCCGACGCTCAGCTGGTCGGTTTTGGCGACATAAATGGCGCCGGGGCTGTTGCCGTTGACCATGTGCACCGCAAGGACGTGATCGGAGCCGGGGAAGGCTTTCACCTGTGGTATGGACACGTCGTAGAGTGCGTCTCCGCCAGGCCCTTCCCCCGAGCGGAAAACCTCGGTGTTCGTGCGATTGGCGAGACGATACGACCAGATCGACGAGCCTTTGCCGTAGTCCACCCGTCCGAAGACCGCGTCGGCCCTTAGCCGCTGATACATGTAGGCGCTCGAATCGGGCAGCCAGCCGCTAGGGCGCGAGTTGATCGACGTGACCAACTGGTCTTCGCCTGTCTCCATGTTGCGGACGTGCACGGCCGCGATTTCGTTGCCGGCGATGTCCAGCCCATAGGCAAGAAAGCGACCGTCGGGAGAGGCTTCCGAAAACGTGATGCGCGCCGGCTTGCCGGGCTGGCCCAGCGGCTCGGGATCGAGCAGCGAAGTCGCTGTTCCGCCAGCAATGGGCCGACGCCAAAGGCTGTACGACTGCTGCTGGGGCAGGCGGCTCATGTAATAGACGTGATCGGCCGTTACCTGGCTCGCGAAGGCGGCGATCACGTCGGCGTCATATGACGCGATCGCGCGCCGCAGCGATGCGGCATCGGGAAGCTCGGCCAGACGTTTCGCGGCATAGCCGCCCTGCGCCTTGAGCCAGCTGGTCCATTCAGGGGTCTCCGGGCGCGTCTCCATCCACCGGTACGGATCGGTGATTTGTTGCCCCCAGTATGTGTCGATGACCGGCCTGACCGGCGTGGCGGGAGGAACCGGCGTCAGGGCGCCGTTTCGGCCCAGCGCGGGAGTGGCTGCCAAGACTGCTCCGCCGATCAATATTTTGCGTCGTGAAAACATTATTGCGCTCCCCAGCAGCCCGACTCTTGCACGCTATCGAGCCATGACGGGAATGCATAGGGCGCGTGTTTTCGCATCCAGGGTGCGTCGCGGCAAAAGCGTAACTCGAGAAACAGCGAAAAGGTGAACGGGCGGCACTTTTCGATCTTCCAAAGTCAAATGCCGTCATTCCGACTTTCCGGCGCCCTCAATCCGTGCGGCTGAGGTCCATCGCCAGCGCGCGGTCTTCGGGCGGGATGAGGCCTTCGAGGACTTGCCAGAACCCCGTCACTGCTTCCTGTCCGGCCCGTCCATAGGCGGCCGACAGGCGTTCGCGCAGCCGGTCGAACAATTCGGCCTCGAGCGCCGTGCCCGCATCGGTCAGGCGCAGCAGCTTCTGACGGCGGTCGGTCTCGCCCGGCGTCGTCGCAACCAGCCCGCGCGTCGTCAGTTCGGTCAGCACGCGGCCGAGTGACTGCTTGGTCACCGCCAGCAGGCGCAACAGATCGCCCACGGTCAGGCCCGGCTGGCGCGCGATGAAGTAGAGCGCCCGCTGGTGAGCGCGGCCAAGGCCATGCTGCGCCAGCAGCGCATCGGCGTTGCGCGTCATATGGGCATAGCCGAAATAGAGCAGCTCGACGCCGCGCCTGATCTCTGGCTCCCGCAGGAAGAGCGGGGATGCGCGCGATGTCATAGCGCCGGTCGCGGATGAATTGGGCCAGCCATGTTGACCTGTTCTGCCAGCACCGATAGGCCGACGCAAGACTTCGCGGAGGCCCCCATGTCCGAATTTGCGCCCGATTTTGCGTTCGAACCGAACCCGCGCTGCGTCGCGCCCGATGCGCGCGAGATTCTGCTCGCCGATCCGGGCTTCGGACGGGTGTTTACCGATCACGTGGCGATGATACGCTACGTCGAGGGAACGGGTTGGCATGATGCAAAGGTCGTGGCGCGTGGCCCCATTCCGATGGATCCGGCAACCGCAGTGCTGCACTATGCGCAGGAAATCTTTGAAGGAATGAAGGCCTATCGCCACCCGGACGGGGCGACGGCGCTGTTCAGGCCCGAAGCGAACGCCCGGCGCTTCAACCGCTCGGCGACGCGGCTCGCCATGCCCGAACTGCCGGAGAAGATGTTCGTCGGCTCGGTCGAGGCCCTACTGCGCGCCGATGCCGACTGGATGCCAAGTGTCGAGGGCGGCTCGATTTACCTGCGGCCCTTCATGTTCGCGTCGGAGGTGTTCCTCGGGGTGAAGCCTTCGGCCGAATATCTCTATCTTGTCATCGCCTCTCCCTCCGGCAATTACTGGAAGGGTGGCGCGCGGGCGATCTCGATCTGGGTGTCGGAGCATTATACCCGCGCAGCGCCGGGAGGGACGGGTGCCGCCAAATGCGGTGGCAACTACGCCGCCAGCCTGACAGCGCAGGCAGAAGCGACCGCGCATGGCTGCGACCAGGTCGTGTTCCTCGATGCGGTCGAGCGCCGCTATGTCGAGGAACTGGGCGGCATGAACGTGTTCTTCGTGTTCGACGACGGGTCGGTGTCGACACCCGCTGTGTCGGGTACGATTCTGGAGGGCATCACTCGCGATTCGCTGCTGACGCTGGCCCGTGACGAAGGCATGACGGTGCGCGAGGAGCCCTATGCGATCGAACAGTGGCGTGCCGACGCGGCGAGCGGCAAGTTGCGCGAAGCCTTTGCCTGCGGCACGGCGGCGGTGGTCACCAGCATCGGCCAAGTGCGCAGTGCGGCAGGGAATTTCACGATCGGCGCGGGCGGCCCGGGCCAGCTGACCGAACGGCTACGCGACCGGCTGACCGCAATCCAGCGTGGCACGGCGCCCGATCCGCGCGGCTGGGTGCGCCGGGTCCGGTAGACAGGCTGTAACCCTTTGCAACCGCGCGCCGCCTTGTCTAAAGGCCGCGTTCCGTCATGCTGGGGTGTCGCCAAGCGGTAAGGCAGCGGCTTTTGATGCCGCCATTCGTAGGTTCGAATCCTGCCACCCCAGCCAGGCGTCCCAGCTAAGCACAAGAAATAGCGAAGATGCGTCGTGGCTGGGTCGAAATCCCAGCTAAGACCTGCGGCGCCGCGGCGTTGTCGGGCGGCCTCCTATCCCGCAACCTGCAAGTTGGCGTTCTGGCGCTTGTGAAGGAGCAGCGGAATGGGAACGGAGCAGTCCGAGAAGTTGCGCATCTACAACGGCGCGCCTAGCTGCATATTCAGATCGCAAACGATCGTATTTTCACCGCTGCCAGCTTCCGGGACGCTTCAAAATGCAGTCTCGGTGTGTGAGGAACTGCAATGACCCTAGCGATCAACGCGCAAAGTCAGCTGCAAGCCCTATACGGCTCAGCACCAGGGTTTATCGCATTGTCGACAGGCCCAACGCACCTTTTCGCATTTGCGAATGCCTCATACGAGCGATTTGTCGGCCGCGATAATCTTGTTGGACGTACCGTCGCCGAAGCGCTGCCGGAAATTGTGACCCAGGGCTTCGAGGTTATCCTTGATAGCGTTTACCAGAGCGGTGTTCCCTATCACGGCACCAGCGTTCCGTTCGACTTTGTGGACGCCGTAACAGCCAAGCCAATCCGTCGATATGCTGATTTTTTCTACCAACCAATCTGGGACGAGCATGGCACGATCACGGGATTGTTCTGTGAAGGTTACGATGTGACCGAAGGGCGCGAGGCCATAGAGTCCTTGTCACTGGCGCGCGCCGAGCTGATCCACCTTTCGCGCGTGAACGGTATGGGTACGATGGCGCTGACTCTGGCGCATGAACTCAGACAACCGTTGAGCGCGATCACAAATTACGCAGCCGGTGGATTGCGTCGGCTCGAACATTTGGCAACAGCTGATCACTCGATCGCACATGCCTTGCAAGGCATTGAAGAAGCCTCGCAGCGTGCCTCCGATATCATTCGCTCGCTACAGGACCTGACTACACGGCGTGCAGGCGACGTTGCACCATTTGCGCTAAAACCGGCGGTGGAAGAATGCATCAGGCTCGTGCGTGCTGCCACTAGCCCGAGCATCGAAATACTCGATCGGACGCCGGCAAACCTTGAGGTGTCCGCAGAGCGGATCCAGGTCCAGCAAGTTATCATCAACCTAGTTCGGAACGCCTGTGAAGCGGTGCTGGAATCAGACACGAAAGTGGTGGTCGTAGAAGCGAGGCTGGAGGACGGCCTGATCGTGCTGTGCGTTAAGGACTCGGGTAGTGGAGTGTCAGAGCAAGCGGCGGCAAACCTGTTCGATTGGAGCCACTCGACCAAGGAAAGCGGAATGGGGCTGGGCCTGTCGATCTGCCAGACCATAATCGAAAGCTTCCAAGGCCGAATCTGGCTGGAGAGCAGTAGCGAAGCCGGCGCAATCATGTGCTTCTCGCTGCCCGGTAGAAGACTTGCCTAAACTTGCTACGAGATCGCGCTACTGGCCGGGCTGTATGCAAACCGTTAGCCCACGTGCACGGCCAACGGCGACTTTTAGGAACGCCGCGATCGTGCCAGAACGGCGGCATCTGGGGCGATTGCCGTCGGGCGGCTTCTCATCCCGAAACTGGCCCGGCGGCTTTCAGGTGTTCGCATCGATCGAGAGCGCCGGAAAGGCTCGCGTGGATGGGTAGCGGTCTGTCGGCATTGGGGCACCATGGCCGCTTGTCGGCAAGAACCAAAGGAACGTTCGATGTGACGGAGCAGTGTGACCGGATTGGCGCTTTCGCTTGTCATAAGTAGCCTTCCCGTCGTCGAATATGCGGAAGGACCTCAGCTAGCCCAAATTTCGATATCGATCGCCCGATCGCCGTTAGAGGTGTTCAATAAAGGCAATGCAGATGTCTTTGTATCATTCTATGCTGACGATGTGGATCTTGCTTGATCTGGGGCCCGAGACCAAGCCCAGCTTTTCGGGCCAAACCGCTTTGTTCGCCCGGTACTTACTCTCGAAGTATCATCCGAAGGCGTCAATCATTTCGAGGACAGAAAGCGGTGATTTCATCATCGACAAAGCGCCTACCGAAGATGGCGGCCGATCCAGCGAAGGCGTTGCGATCTACCAATTGGAGAACGGCAAAAATAGACGATGTTGGTTCGCACCTTGGTGGGCAACTGATTCTGGGTAGGGGCAGCCTCGCGTTGAACGGCAAGGGCGTGCCAACGGTCGTTAGGACAATGATTGCGCCAGGCTATGCAATAAGAGTCCCAAAATGGCACATGACGAACCGTTATCTGCTCATTTCGTATGCGTTAATATCGGCCTTTGAAGCCGTTCGTTTCGATAGTGACGAAATGCCAAATACGTTATTTTCTGCTCATAAAACCAAAAAGGTGGCTCAAGCGTATTTGCCCTGACGATCCGCCCTACTGCGGCTTCGTCAATAGGGGACCCTGATGACAAAGATACTCAAAACCCTCGCCGTCTCGGCGCTCGCGATAGTTGCCAGCACTTCGGCTTCCGCAGAAGTTTACAATTTCAATTTTTCCGGCACCGGCCTTTTTTTTGGTGAACCTCTCGTTGGAAGTGGAACGCTGACCACCAACGGCATGTCGCAAGTCAGTTCTTTGAACGGCCACACCTATCAATCAATTACCGGCATCACAGGCACGTTCAATGGCTCTCAGATCACCGGTCTGGCTAATGTGTCTGGGTCCAATAATCTTTTTTATCTCACAGGACCCTTCTTCGTGGATGGCAACGGCCTCGGGTTCAGCACGGCGACTGGTTCCGCCGTCAATCTCTTCGTGACGACCGACACGCGTTACAGACTCAACGCTGGCGGCCTTAGTACGGGGTTCGTTACTGCAAGCGCGTCGGCTGCAACCGCAGTCCCTGAACCGGCTGCATGGGCCATGATGATCGGCGGGTTTGGGGCAATTGGCGTCGCCGCACGCCGTCGTCGTCGAACGACGGTTGCTTTCGCCTAAGGGGTCGCTCCTAGGCTCAAGGAGAAGCCCGCTGGAGCGATCCGGCGGGCCTTTCCATGACCAGATTAACAGGCTCGCATTGCCATGTTGAGCGTTGCTAATGGGGCGGGGCGTAGCGCAGTGCGCGATTGCCGGGGTCAGCTTGACGCCGCGCTTATTGCCCTTGATGCCAGGGTATAGCGTTCTTTAAGCTGGGTTTGAAATTGTGGGGGCTGTTGACGCACCGAAGCGCGGCCAACGCAGCAACATCATCCGATCGGTCGACGACCGAAGGCGCGTAAAAGCTTAGCATTTCAGGCCAACTCTTCCCCAAAATCTTTGTTCGCTGACGGTTCCCAAACGGGAATTACGCCCTCTCAAAAATAGTCGAAAGTCGGACAAGTACGCTTTCCAGAGAGATAGGGCGGTTCCACATGCTAGACCTTACAAAAGCGATCATGGCAGTGGGGTTGGCTCACGAATCCGCTATCAACCGATTAAGCGACGAGTGCCGGTCGCTGCAACCAAAGCGATCGGACGGTAGGTTGAATGAGGTCGGGCGTGCTGTCGTTTTCCAGATGCTTAGGGCTGGCTTGACCAATAAGGACATTTCAACCGTCCTCGATATTTCTAGCCCGGCTGTCACCCATTATCGCCGCCAGTGCGCACAAGGCGAAGCGCTGAATCAAAGCCGGTCGCGGCAAGTCGCGCCGTCGCAACCCGCCAAGCCTGCTACTTCAAGTCAAAAGTGATTGCGATCCGACGACGCGGTATATGCACTCCAGACACCGTGACACTGGCCGTATATTTGCCAGGCTGCCATCCAGCCACCGGGGCATTCTTGCCTGCATAGCCTATCCAACTTAGGTTGGGGCGTTCGATGGTAATCTGCTTTGTGACGATCTGACGTGCGTCCGGGCTGAGCAGATCAAATTCAACAATCGTTCCCGCTTCGGCCCCGATCATCTCGACCATGACAAGCATGGCATCTTGTCGGCCCGGCGGATGCGGATCTGACGCGCGCAGCGTCGCCCGGGTCTGCGGTTCGTTGGCAATAGCGACGCGGACGACTTGCGGCGTGAGATAGGGCATCGCTGAGAGCGTTGCTGGCTTCCAAAGCGACGCGTTCGTCGAGCTGCCGCATGGCGCAGGGAAAATCAGCCCAGTGAATGGATCGACCTTTAACCTGTTGTGCCGCACTGAAAAATGGAGGTGCGGATACTCAGTATCGCCGGAAAGGCCTATCAGGCCTATCGGTTCGCCGGCCGCGACACGATCGCCAGGGCGCACGCTGACGCTTCCTAGCTTCAGGTGACTGTATTGCGTTTCCCAGCCGCCGCCATGATCGATGACGAGCCCGTTGCCGGCTTCCCTTCCAACGGCGAAGCTCGCGGGTCCTGCGCCGCGATCGGGTTCAGTATTGCGGACCCGCAGGACAGTACCCGCCTCAGCCGCCACTACCGGCACTCCCGATTCCATCTGTGAAAGTGACGCCAACCGAAAGTCAGTGCCATCATGGCTATCGGTCGTCAGCGTGCCGCATCGGTAGTCGCGCAGTTCGGGACCAGCGGCCAGATCGGCATATTTTTGTACCCAGCACGATTGTTCCAAATCGCAGCGCACCGGAAGAACAAGTGAGACTCGGCGAGCGGAACGATCATCGGCTTTGCCTGTTCCTGCAACCGCAAGAAGCACAAGGATGGACCAGCCCCGCATGGCTAGCGGTCCGTAGACATTTCCCGATGCCGCTCAATCTCCGCTTGGGGACACCGTTTAAATGAACGTGATGAGGTCATAGCCCGCCAGCCCTTGCGTATAGCCGTTGATCTCGTCGACTGTCGAAAATCCCCAGTCGGCCATCAATCCTCCACTGAAATCGGCGAACGTCACGGTTCCGAAGTCACCGAAACGGAGAATGATCAAATGTTCAATGTCGTCGAAGGTCACCGAAATCGTGCTGCGGTCGAATGACCGAGGGTCGTCGACGTCAAAGATGATCGTGTCGCGGTTCGGCGGACTGATACCGGTTATTCGATCTTTTCCAAAATTCTGGGTTCCGTCGAAAACAAAGCGATCCTTGCCTGTACCACCCGTTAAAATGTCATCACCTCCGCCGCCATAAAGCCAATCATTGCCGTCGCCGCCATGCAGAAAATCATTGCCGTCGCCACCGCGCAGGACGTCGTCACCTGCGTCACCGTAAAGGCTGTCGTTCCCGTCACCGCCCTCGATCGTGTCACGGCCCAGACCACCCCAGATCACATCGAAGCCCATATCGCCCAGCAGGATATCGTTGCCATCGCCACCGCTGATGACGTCGTCTCCCGCACCGCCTGCAATCTGGTCGTCGCCGCCATCGCCAAATAGCTGATCCGCACCGTCACCCCCGGCGATCGTGTCGTCGCCCAAACCACCGCTGGCCTGATCGTCGCCACCCCC
>JANMJZ010000121.1:0-1552 GCA_031371635.1 Sphingomonadales bacterium
GAGCATCGAGGCCTATTATCAGGAGACCGGGCGCGCGGGCCGCGACGGCAAACCCTCCAGCGCCTGGATGGCCTATGGCCTCTCCGACATCGTGCAGCAACGCCGCATGATCGACGAATCCACCGGATCGGACGCGTTCAAGCGCGTCTCGATCGGCAAGCTCGACGCGCTGGTCGGCCTCGCCGAAACTGCGGGCTGCCGCCGCAGCCGCCTGCTTGGCTATTTCGGCGAAGCCGTCGATGGCAGCAATTGCGGCAATTGCGATAATTGCCTGTCGCCGCCGCAGCTTCGCGACGGCAAGGTGGTCGCACAAAAATTGCTGTCCTGCGCCTATCGCACCGGGCAGCGCTTCGGCGCCATGCATCTGATCGACGTGCTGGTCGGCCGCATGACCGAGCGCGTCACGCAATTCGGCCACGACAAGATTTCCGTGTTCGGCATCGGCGCCGAACTCAACGAGAAGCAATGGCGCTCCGCAATCCGTCAGGTCGTGGCCATGGGCCATTTGCAGGCCGACAGCGAAGCCTTTGGCGCCTTGAAGCTGACCGACAGCGCACGCGGCGTGTTGAAAGGCGAGACCGACGTGATGCTGCGCGAAGCGCCGGAAGGCACCCGCGTTCGCGCCAGCCGGACCAAATCGAGGCGCGGTGATCTGGCGCCACGGTCGAGCGGATCAGGCGAGACCGCCGATGCCGGCCTGCAGGCGTCGCTGCGGGCCTGGCGTTCCGAGATCGCACGCAAGCGCGGCGTGCCGGCCTATGTCGTGCTGCACGATTCAACCATTGACGGCATCGCCGCCTCGCGGCCCGCGACGCTCAACCAGCTTCGCGACATCCCCGGCATCGGCGACAAGAAGCTCGAACATTATGGCGACGAGTTGATCGCGCTGGTGAAGGCCGCGCAGGGCTAGGCACGCACCGTGACGTCAGCCATTGCGGAACGTATAGGCGTAGCCGTTGATCGCGGGCGCGCCGCCGAGATGGGCATAGAGCACCTTCGATCCCTTCGGAAAATAGCCCTTGTTCACGAGGTCGATCATGCCCTGCATGGATTTTCCTTCATAGACGGGATCGGTGATCATACCTTCGAGGCGACCGCAAAGCCGGATCGCCTCCTTGGTCTCTTCCGAGGGAACGCCATAGGCCGGATAGGCGTAGTCTTCGATCAGGACGACGTCGTCTGCGACGATCTCCTTGCCCAGCTCAACCAGGGCTGCCGTGTTGCGGGCGATGTCGAGCACCTGGGCCTTGGTCTGGGCCGGCGTAAAGGAAGCGTCGATCCCGATCACCTTGCGCGCGCGGCCGTCCTTGGCAAAGCCGACCAGCATGCCGGCATGGGTCGAGCCGGTGACGGTACAGACCACGATGTAATCGAAGGCGAAGCCGAGTTCCTTCTCCTGCGCGCGAACCTCTTCGGCGAAGCCGACATAGCCGAGCCCGCCATATTTGTGCACGGACGCGCCGGCCGGGATCGCATAGGGCTTGCCGCCCTTGGCCTTGACGTCCGCGATCGCCTCTTCCCAGCTCTGGCGAATGCCGATGTCAAAACCTTC
>JANMJZ010000193.1:0-5020 GCA_031371635.1 Sphingomonadales bacterium
CAGCCGCAATACGACTTCGAAGCGCATGGCCTAGTGCAATGACGCTAGTGACAATTGATAATTTGACGGCATCGCGTGGTATATCGCTTACAAGCTTCAGGCTACGGCACAGCCTGTTTCAGCTCGACGGCGATGATGCGCAGTTCATGTTCGCCAATATTCTCTACCGAATGCGGCACCAGCGGCGCGGACCACAGCGCTTGGCCAGGCGCCGGCTGGCGATCCCACGACCGCGAGTCGACGACGACATTGCCGCCCGCATCCCGCCGCAGGAAATCGCTCCAGCTGATCACGTAGAGCGAGCTCGGCCAGCGATGTGCATGGATCGGTGTGCGCTCGCCTGGGCGAAGGCAGGTGTCGAGCACCCGAACCTGATCATTCTCCAGGATGATGTCGTGATGGTCAGGCGCTGCCCTCATGGCATCTAGTGCATCGCGATCATTGGTGTAGGCCATCGGCATTCCCTCGCCCTAGAGCAATAGCTTATCACAGCGACTGAGCATTGTCTGCGCCCACCAAGCCCGGTCGTTCAGCGGACGGTAAACGCTTTCGTTAACGGATGACTGCTTTGGGGCATGTGGATCGGGTCGATAAATGGCCGAGATTAGGGGCGCGGTTGCCAAGCAACTGTCACCCAGATATTGCCGTTCCGGGGCCATTGCGGCGTTCCTAAAAGCCGACGGGCGGATTTTCCGTCGGAACGCGTCGCGATGGCACGGTTGAAAGCATTGATCAGGTGGAAGGCTGAGGGGCTGTTTTCAAGCGGCGTGGCCGCTAGAAGGCTTCCGCTAACACCGTCCTCAAGAGGCCATGCGCCGATCTTGAACCGATCCTACTTCGAGAAATAGATATCACAGAAAGCCTAAGTCTGCTTTCGGCGGCGGTGCATCAGCGGCAGCGGAATCGAAGTTGGGGCGAATGGCGGCACGAGGGCTTCCGATGCGAAAGTCCTCCCGGGGAAAGCTTACAGGTATTTTAAGAGCGCGCTTAGCGCCGGTTGCCGTCAAATTGGCCGTGCCCTATCGAGACTTCTGCTAGGGGGGCGTCATCGACCAAATCGTGTTTTTCGGCATAAGGTGGCGCTTAATTGCGTTCGTCGCGACCGGTGGGGCTTTGGGTTTTGCCAACGGGCGCAACCTTGTCCCCGGGCTGATCTGGATAGTTCCCGGGCTGCTGCTCGCACTCATGCGAGGCACTTCGACGCGTGAAGCGCTATTTGGTCTCGGGCTGGCATCAGCAGTCGCTGGCGGGCTGCAGTGGACAGGCGTTGTGCCGCTTTCGCTCTCCCTCAGCATCGGGTCGGCTATCGCGTTAGGTGCCGTTCTCGCATTACCTTACGCAGCAGACAGGCTATGCTTCGATCGTTTGCCATTTATGGCCGGGCTATTCGTTTTCCCGTTGGCGCAGGTATCGCTCGAATTTACCACCTCGTCGCTTTTGCCCTACGCGAGCTTCGGGGCGTTGGCCTATACCCAGACATTCGCGCCGACTGTTATTTAGATCGCATCGCTTTTCGGCTTCTGGGCGGTCGGTTTCGTCATCGCTTTGATGGCCCCTGCGATCGCCGGGCTCTTTACGCAGCGTAAATGCCTGCGCTGGTCCGGCCTTGCGGTTGCGGTGCCCGTCGTGATTGCGACACTACTGTTCGGCAGCTGGAGACTTGCTTCGGTGCCAGTGCAAACGGCGCCGGTGATGATGGCGGGATTGGCGTCCAAGCCGAGTGACCTCGCTGCGATCATCGCGACGAAAGACGGCTGTTGGGCTGACCAATGTGCCAAGGCACGCGCAGACGCTCGCGATCAGGTCAATCGTCTCTTCCTGCGAACTGAGGCGGCCGCCGATAAAGGGCGGCTTGACGTCGTCACGTGGTCGGAGGTGTCTGCACCTCTGTTTGCCGAGGATGTGCCCGGGTTTGTTGAGCGTGCGAACGATTTCGCCCGACGTCGTCGGCTGTATTTCGCCCCCGCCGTTTTCATTGTCGAACCGGGACACTTGCCGTGGCGCAACGAGGTCTATCTGTTCGACCCTGAAGGCCATCGCATCGCGGCGCACCTGAAGTCGAAGCCGGTTCCGGGAGAGATCAGCGTCGATGGACCCGATCAGTTGGCGATTGCTCGCACACCGCTCGGTCTAATCGGCTTGGCCATTTGTTACGATATGGATTTTCAGGCGCTCGCGCGGCAGGCGTCAGGTGCGCGGTTGATGCTGGTACCGGGATCAGATTGGTCGACAATCGATCCGCTACACCCGAACATGGTGGCCCTGCGTGCGGTTGAAAACGGATATGCTGTACTTCGACCATCCCGCGAGTCTGCTTCGGTCGCGTTCGATGGGTTTGGTCGGGAGATCGGGCGCACGGCCTGGCGCGGCGTCGACGAGCCCATCGTCGTGGCGACACTGCAATCCAAAGCCCCGGTCACGCTTTATTCAAAGATCGGCGACGTCTTCGCATATGCTGCGGCAATCATGTTCGCGGCCCTTTGCCTGGCAGCGGGACTTTCGAAACGGCGCAGCAGGTAGCCGATGCACTGGGCCAGACCGACCCACTGTTTAAAAGCTACTTCAACCGCAGCTTCTGCTTAAGCCAAACCACCATATCTTCCAGAGGCTGGTCAGCCATCGGCAGAAGCGCATCCTCCTGTACCGATTGAGCGCGCCCAAGCGAATGTCCCAGACCTTTGTAGGCAACGAGCTTGACGCGTCCTCGCACATCCGGTCGCGCCGCAAAGGCTTGGGCGGCTGCGGGAGCGATCATCGAGTCATTCGCTCCCTGCAGTAACAGCAGCGGCGCTGTGGTTGGCGTAAACGCGTCGGCGACACCCTTGAGCGCGCGCTCCGTCGACGACATCCCGAGACCGCTGCCGGGCCCGTCGGCGTACCACGACGCGATGATCGGGTCCGCCTCTGCAAAGGAGATACGCCCGTCGCTGTTGGTGTCGAGCAACGGATTAACACGCTCCCCCGGACGAAAGCCCCGAAACATCCGCACGAAGATCTGGGCGAGATCGCCGCCGGGTCCGGACGAAGCGCGTGCGATCGCGTCTGCATCGAGCGCGCCATTGGTTGCAAAGCGCATCAGATAGGGTTTGCCGACGCGTCCATATTGCGCCTGGGCGACGCGCGCCGACGATTCCACAACCGGGGCGATCAACACGATGGCGCGAACCGAAGGCTCGCTCGATGCCACCGCCATCGCGACAGTTGTGCCTTCACTCCAGCCAACAAGACCGACCGGCAATTTTGCGAGGTCACCGCGCGATCGGGCGAAAGCAAGCGCCGCGCGACCGTCGGCGGCGAAGTCGGCACCGTTAAGGGCATCGAACTTGGCCCGATCCACCGTAGTAGGACCAGTGACGAACCGCTTGTTGTAACGCAGTGAAACAAAGCCGGCGCAGGCGAGATGTTCGGCGATTTGCCGCATCGGTCGGGAAACAATTACACCCTTTGCGCCCTCGATCGCGCCATCCATGTCGGCGACGTCCGATCCGGGGAAAAGCACGAGGACACCGAGACGCGGCATGCCCTTCGGCGGCCCAACAAGCTCGGCCGGGCTTGCGAAACCCGGCAGCGCGATGCTCGCCACTTCGCGTTGAGGGGTGCATTTTGCAGCCATGGCGACGTGCGAACACAGTGCCATTGCAGCGGCCGTTAGAGGACGGAGTGGTAAAGTCATTTCGCCTGTTATCGCTGCGGGCCCCACATTTGCAATGCGATCGACGCGAACTGAGACACGGCAGATTTTGGCGACACCGAGATCGCCGTCGTACGGCTGAAACTAGTGCGTTAGCTGACAGGTTTCCTAATGTGCGCGCCTAGAGCTCGTGGATTTGCGCTGCCGATCGCGTGCGGCCTAGCCACAGTCCGTAGGCGAGCACTCTGCAAACCCGCTCGCGCCACGCGGGCTGGGCGTGAACTTGAAAAGTGTTTTTACGGCTCCCGTGGTCTTCAGCTCGCTTTGAATCTTGTCCATCAGGTTGACCAGCCCAACGCTGAGATAATCAGAGTCGCCCTCGTCCTGCACCGACTTGTTTTCAAAATAGGCCTGCAACTGGGTTTCGTTCGGCGTCTGTCCGGGATCGACAAACATGTGGATGACGCGCTTGCGGAAGCCGGAAGTCGCAACGAGCCGCAATTGTTTTCCAGGGTCGCGTTCAAAGGCGAAACTGATCGGCTGGCGGGTATCGTCGGTCAACGCTTTTGCCGTCTTCGATGCATCCTCGACTTTGGTGAGTGCTGCATCGAGTTCAGCGTAAACCTGAGCCGGCGGCTGGGTGACCAGCTCCTGTGCATTGATCAGAGCTCGTTCAGGATCGACCGTCTCGCCGCACGCTACCGTGCACACAGCGAAGAGGACGCCTATCGCAATCCGCCAGCGCTTCATTATCGTTCCACCGGACGGCCCATGGAATCGACCATGGGCCGTCCATAAGACTTCGGATCGATCGGAGGCGTCATCGCCGGTGAGGCTGGTGTGTCCGAAGGTGTCATCACCGATTCCACAGCCGTGCTTTCAAACCCCTTGTTCAGGGGACACCCGTTCCGCCGCAGCTCAGCCTCCATCGCGTTCAGGCGAATGGTTGTTTTTGCTACGTCGGCTACTGCGTCCGCACCTCCCGTCTGCGTGCGACGGTCGGTCTCGGAAAGATTTTCATCCTCGAAACGCTGCATTAATGCCGCGCAATTCTCGGCATTGCCCACCGGCGTCACCAGGTCGTTGAGTTCGTCCTCCACGGCCGTGCTGAACAGCCCCAGCGTCAGACCTACCGACCGAAAGGCGGGTGAGACAAAATCATCCGGTGCATCACCGCGTTCTACATTGGTGGTCACTCGGGTCGATTTGCCGTCGTTGATGGGTTCCAGCAGTGCCGTCATCTTTACCGCAACCTTGTCGCCCGACATGACGTACCAGGTCATCGCCCTTTCGGCAGTTTCGAGGCGAAACACAGGTAGCACGCCGCCGGATCGCGAGGCGTCCGTGCCCGGGGCCCCTGGCTGCGCCGATATGTCGAGATCGGAAAGC
>JANMJZ010000222.1:0-2998 GCA_031371635.1 Sphingomonadales bacterium
CCCCGCCTGCCACGACCAGCGCCGTGGAACCCGAAGCCCGCACCATTGCCCGACGCGTCCTGTCCACAAGACAGTCGGTCACCGCCGCCTGAAAGCTCGCGGCGATATCTTCGGTCCGATACGCCGCTGCTTCATGAGCGCGCAGTACGGCACTTTTCAGCCCGGCGAACGAAAAATGCGGTTCGGGTGATCCGAGCAGGGGACGGGGGAGCGGAACGGCCCCGGCATCCCCCGCGACCGCCGCGCGTTCGACGGCCGGACCTCCCGGGAAGCCAAGGCCAAGCAGCTTGGCAGTCTTGTCGAAGGCCTCGCCGGCCGCATCGTCAATTGTCGTGGCCAGCCGCCTGTAGCTGCCTACGCCCTCGACGCTCAGCAGTTGGCAATGGCCACCGGAAACCAGCAGCAGCAGGTACGGAAAGTCGAGGTCGGGATCCGACAGCCGGGGCGACAGCGCATGTCCCTCCAGATGGTTGACGGCGACCAGCGGCTTGCGCGCGGCATGCGCAAGCGCCTTGGCCGTGACGAGCCCCACCATGACGCCGCCGATCAGGCCTGGTCCCGCAGTGGCGGCAATGGCGTCCATGTCCGCAAGGCTTAGTCCGGCATCCGCCAGCGCCGCCTCGACCAGCGGCATGACCGCCTCGACATGGGCACGTGCCGCGATTTCAGGAACCACGCCGCCATAAGGGCTGTGCTCACGCTCCTGCCCGGCCAGCCGGTGCGACAGGATACGCCGGTCGCCCGATATCACTGCCGCTGCCGTCTCGTCACAGCTGGATTCGATCCCAAGGATGAGGGGGGGCTTGCGCGTCACGCGGGCTGCGCTAGCACGGGGAGCAACATGACTGCCAGTTCTCCGAAAATCAGATTGGGCACACGGGGCTCTCCGCTCGCCCTGGCACAAGCACATATGACGCGCGCGGCGCTGCTGGCGGCGCACGGCTGGACCGAGGACGACGTCGAGATCGTCACGATCACGACCGACGGCGACGTGATCCAGGACCGGCCGCTCGCCGAACTCGGCGGCAAGGCACTGTGGACGAAAACGCTCGACCGCGCGCTGATCGAAGGGCGGACCGACGCCAGCGTCCATTCGATGAAGGACGTCGAGACGCTGCGGCCCGACGGCATCAAGCTGGTCGCCATGCTCGAGCGGGCCGATGTGCGCGACCGGCTGATCGGCGCCGACAGCATCGACGCGTTGCGGCAGGGTGCCGTGATCGGCACGGCCAGCCCGCGCCGCGCCGCCCAGCTGCGCCGGCTGCGTCCCGACCTCAGGATCGTTTCCTTTCGCGGCAATGTCGCAACCCGGATCACGCGCGTGGAAAATGGCGAGGCCGACGCGACGATGCTGGCGGCAGCAGGCCTAGATCGGCTGGGTCATCCGAGCGTCGGTGTCGCCATCGATACGGATGCCATGCTGCCCGCCGTCGCCCAGGGGGCCGTCGGCCTCGAATGCCGGGGCGACGACGCGGTGACGCAGGGTTATCTCGCGGCGATCGACCATGCGCCCACGCACAGCTGCGTCGCGGCCGAACGGGGACTGCTTGCGGCACTTGGCGGCAGTTGCCATTCGCCCGTTGGCGTCTTGGCGCGGCTGGACGCCGACCGTATCCAGTTGCGTGCCGAAATCCTGACCGAGGACGGCACCGAGCACCGGCGCGGGTCGAAAACCTTCGAGTCCGGCGATGCGCAGGGCCCGGCACGGCTTGCCGCCGAGCTGCTCGACGGCGCTTCGCCGGAGCTCGCCGCGCTCTTCACGTGCGCGTCCTGATCGTCCGACCGGCGCCGGGCAATGCCGTCACCGCGCAAGCCGTGCGGGCGCTGGGACTGGACCCCGTGGTGGTCCCTTTGTTCGAAACCGTGCCCCTTGCCTGGCGTGTCCCCGATCCCGCCGAGTTCGACGCCGTCGTCATGACCAGCGCGAGCGCGGCGCGAATGGGCGGCGAGGGCCTCGCGCAATTCGTCCGTCTCCCATTGTTCGCGGTCGGTGAGGCGACGGGAAAAGCCGCACGGGCGGCGGGATTCAAGCACGTGCACTGCGGGACCGGCGACGTTGCCGCCCTTGCCCCGTTGCTCCCCCCGCATGTGCTGCACCTGACCGGTACAGGCCATCGCCCGATCCCGGGTTCCGCGGAAGTGACCGTGGTTTGCGTGTACGAATCGCGTGAACGGGCGCCGCGCGAATCCCTGCGCGCCGATGTGGTCATGATCCATTCGCCGCGTGCGGGTTCCCGGTTCGCGGCGCTGGCCGAGAGCCGGCAGGCCAGGCGGATCGTGGCCATCAGCGCTGCGGCCGCAACGGCATGTGGCACCGGCTGGGCCGGAATCGATATTGCCGAGGCGCCGAACGAGCACGCCATGCTGGCATGTCTGGCACGTGTGTGCGAAGCGGCCATCAAGATTTGAATGGGTCGACGATGATGGCACAGGACAGCTACGAACCCGTGGAGCGCCCCGCGCGCCGGCTCCGCACGACCCTGTTGATCGGCCTCGTGTCGTTCATCCTGGGCGCGGTCGCGGTGAGCTGGGCCCTGACCCAATGGGCCCCCGCGCGGCAGTTGCTGACGCCCGCCGCCCCTGCACCGTCGGCGAACCGACCGATGACGGTCGCGGCTGCACCTGCACCGGTCGCCACGCTAACCAGCCCGGCCGTCGGCGCCACGCCCGAGGCGGTTGCCATCACCGAGTCGCGTGTTGCCGGACTCGAAGCGCGCCTTGCCCAGATTGACGCGCAGGCGGCGAACGCCTCGAACAATGCGGCGCGCGCCGAGGGCCTGCTGATTGCCTTTGCCGTCCGTCGCGCGATCGATCGCGGCGTCGGCCTCGGCTTTCTCGAAGGGCAGTTGCGCGATCGCTTTGCCGAAACACAGCCGCGCGCGGTCGCCGCGATCATTTCCGCCGCACAGGCACCGGTCACGATCGATACGCTGGGCCAGCAACTAGAACTGCTGACGCCGACCCTGGCTGGAGGCGGACCCGATGAAAGCTGGCTCAG
>JANMJZ010000241.1:0-9220 GCA_031371635.1 Sphingomonadales bacterium
CCTCGACGACGGGTGCTTCCTCGGGCTCTTCCTCTTCCTTGAAGGTCGGGCCGGCATTCTTTTCGGAAATCTCGCCGTCGCCGTCTTCCTCGTCGGTCAGGCTCTCGGGCGCCGGGTCCTTCGACAGCATCGCATCGAGGTCGAGGATTTCGCGCAGCTGCATCGTCCCGGCGTTCAGCGCTTCCGACCAGCCAATAATGGCATGAAACGTGATTGGCGACTCGCACAGGCCCAGGATCATCGTGTCGCGACCGGCCTCGATCCGCTTGGCAATGGCGATTTCGCCTTCGCGGCTCAGCAGTTCGACGGCGCCCATTTCGCGCAGGTACATGCGGACCGGGTCGTCGGTACGGTCGGTGACCTTGACGACTTTTTCGGCGACATGGCCGGACTCGCTGCCGTCGACGGCCTCGATTTCGTCATCGTCGTCCTTGGCTTCGTCGCCATCTTCGCTGGCTTCGTCGTTCTCGACGACGTTGACGCCCATTTCATTGAGCGCGGACATGACGTCTTCGATCTGATCGGTCGTCAGCTCACCAACGGCGGCGTTGAGGTCGTCAACGGTGATGTACCCGCGCTTCTTTGCGCGGGCGACCATCTTTTTGATGTCGGCATCGTTCAGGTCGATCAGCGGCGCATCGCTGGCTTCATCGCCGCCATTCCCGTTGGCCGGAGCTTCGGCCACATTCGTTTTCGCCATCTACTACCCGTTCCCAATCAATCTTCGTCTTCGCCCCATAACGCGGCCAGGGCCCGATTGGCCTCGGCGCGCGCCGCAACAAGGCGCATTTGTTCCGCAAACCCGTCCGCGTCCGGCCCCATCGCCAGCCTCGCCGTCGCTGCTTCCAGCGCCGCATCCAGTTCAGGGCGCGATGCCAGTGCCTCGATAGCCAGTGCCAAGTCCCTGCGGGCCGTCTCTGCGTCCGCTTCGCCGCGCGTGAACGAAAAGGCAAGCCCGTTCGCACGTCGGAGCGACTCGACGAGCGCCGAAAGGCCCGTCCTGGCGAATATGGTATCGATTCCGCCGGATTCAACTTCCGGACCGGAGGTTGGGACAGCATAGGCGGCCTCGAGCAGCACCGACCGCAACCGATCGAGCTCACTATCTTCGATCATCAGCATCGACAGCGCTTCGGCGCAGGTAGTGACAAGAGCAGGGTGGCGCAGCAAGCCTGCCATGATCGCTCGCCCGTAGAGCGCGTCCACGCCGCCGCCGCCGATGCGGCGCGCATGCTCTCCGGGAAGGACCGGGCCGGGGTCGAACCATTTCTTGCCGCCGGGTCGGCCAGTGCGCACTGGGGCAGGGCGCCGCTCCGCACGTGGCGCGAAGAAAGCAGCGTCGAAACGCTGGCGGAGTTCCTCCCGATATTGCTCGCGCACGTCCTCGTCCGCGATCGCCGACGACAGCTCGGCAAGCCGCCGCTTCAGCCCCGCGCGCGCCTCGGGCGTCCGAAGAGGCAGCGCGGCTAGCTCATGGTCCCACAGCAGGTCCACGAGCGACAGCGCGCCCTCGACAAGCGGTTCGAACGCGGCAGCGCCCCCATTGCGCACGACGTCATCGGGGTCCTTACCCGCGGGCAGCATCGCAATCGAGAGAGATCGGCCAGGCGCCAGCAGGGGCAGGGCGCGTTCCGCCGCCCGCACCGCCGCCTTCTTGCCAGCGCTGTCGCCATCGAGGCACAGCACCGGCACATCGACGACGCGCCACAGCCGCTCGATCTGCGCCTCGGTCAGCGCGGTGCCCAGCGGGGCCACGGCTTCGGCAATGCCCGCCTGCGCGAGCGCGATGACGTCCATGTAACCCTCGACTACAAGCAAGCGCCCGGCCTTGCGCGCGGCAGGCGCCGCCCGGTCGAGGTTGTAGAGTGTGCGCCCCTTGTCGAAGAGCGGCGTATCAGGCGAATTCAGGTACTTCGGCTCACCAGCGCCCATGATCCGTCCGCCGAACGCAATGACCCTGCCTCGCGGGTCGCGGATGGGGATCATAAGGCGCCCGCGAAACCGGTCGTAAGGTGTCTTTTCCTCGACG
Source organism: Sphingomonadales bacterium (assembly GCA_031371635.1). Taxonomy (GTDB): domain Bacteria; phylum Pseudomonadota; class Alphaproteobacteria; order Sphingomonadales; family Sphingomonadaceae; genus Sphingomonas_O. Next base: position 2,030 of record JANMJZ010000241.1, read on the forward strand.
CTGATCAGCAGCCCCGCCTCGATAAGCGCCGCGTCGCCGTAAGAGGCCAATGCCCCCTTCAGCGCGTCGCGGCGATCGGGTGCAAAGCCCATGCCGAAAGCCTCGACCGTTGCCGGCGCGATCGTACGCCTCGACAGATAGGCGCGCGCCTCCGCACCGCCTTCGGCACGCAGCTGAGCTGCAAACCATTCGGCAGCTGCGGCCATGACGTCATGCTGCTTTGATGCCCGCTCGTCCCGCTCGGCCGCACGCGGGTCCGGCGCGGGAAGGGTAAGGCCGGCATTGTCGGCCAGCTCCTTGACGGCATCGAGGAACGACAGGCCCTGCTGGTCGGTCATCCAGCGAATGGCATCGCCATGCGCCGAACAGCCGAAACAGTGATAGAACCCCTTGTCATCATTGACATAGAAGCTCGGCGACTTCTCGTGATGAAAAGGACAGCAGGCTTTCCACTCGCGCCCGGCACGCGTCAGTTTCACGCTTCGCCCGACCAGCGCCGACAACAAGGTCCGCCCACGCAGCTCGTCCAGAAACTGAGGCGAAAAACGGCTCAAGAATTGGACAACCGTTTGCGCGAGCGGTGCGTCATCGTGCCACCCTTGGACAGATCCGTTTTGGACAAGGTTCGGTGCGACACGACCGCAGCTATGGTATCAGAACAATCCATGAACCAAACCATCCTCGCCTCGGTCGGCGATCCGGTCGGGCTGACCGTGTCGATCGCGCCCTGGCCTCAGTCAGGACCGTTTGATTCTACTGCCACGGCCGATGTCGAAAGTCGAGTGGATAGCAGTTCCTGCACCCTTGAGCTGTCGATGGGGCCTCATGACGTGCAGGCTGCGCCGCTGGACTGCCTCCGACGTCTCATGAACGCGGCACTACCACTCGTCCGCGCGGCTTCGCACGCCACGGTGACATTTCGTCACTCAGGGCTGGTGCTCGACCCCGATCAACTCGCTGCGGCACTCGAATCATGGACGGACCAGAAGTTTCCGGTGCACAGCCTCATAGGGTTCGATTTCGCGCTGGCGGGGACGCCACCGGGCACACGGACGATCGGCCTGCGCGCCCTTACCGGCCAGGAAATCATCGCATGGCCCCCCGACGACTCGCTGCGCCTTGTCTGCGCGCGCCTCGTCGCACGCCTCGCGCACGACATGTTTCTGCACGGCCCAATCCTTGCCGAGGGTATTTTTGCCGCGCCGGACGCCCCGCGCGGAGAGGTGACGCTTGTGCCGCGCGACCTCCCCGATCCGGTGGTGCACATGCGATTCTAGGCGACGAACGGCAGCCCCAGCGCGTCGGCGACCGCCTTGTGCCTGATTTGCCCGCCCGACACGTTCAGCCCGGCGGCTAGATGCGGGTCCGCTGCGATCGCGCCCTCCGCGCCCAGATTGGCGAGGCGCAGGACGAAGGGCAGCGTGGCATTGTTGAGGGCAAAGGCCGAGGTACGCGCGACCGCGCCGGGCATGTTTGCGACGCAATAATGGATCACGCCTTCCTCGACGAACACGGGATCGTCATGCGTCGTCGCGCGCGACGTCTCGAAACAGCCGCCCTGATCGATGGCGATGTCGACCAGCACCGACCCGCGCTTCATCGTCTTCAGCATGTCGCGCGTCACGAGCTTCGGCGCTGCAGCTCCGGGCACCAGCACCGCGCCAATGACGAGGTGCGCCTTTTCGACCGCCGCCGCGATGGCCGCCTTCGACGCATACTGAGTCTTGATCTGGCTGGAGAAAAACATGTCGAGCTCGGCCAGCCGGTCATTGTTGATGTCGTAGATCGTCACATCGGCACGCATGCCCACCGCCATTTGCGCGGCGTTCACCCCCGAAATGCCGCCGCCGAGAATCGCGACTCGCGCAGGGGCCACGCCCGGGACGCCGCCCAGCAGGACACCGCGTCCGCCCTGTTCCTTTTCCAGATAGTGCGCGCCCACTTGGACCGACATGCGCCCGGCCACTTCGGACATCGGTTTCAGCAGGGGCAGGGCGCCCGACTTCGACGTCACCGTCTCATAAGCGATACAGGTCGCACCCGACGCCATCAGCCCCTTTGCCTGTTCCGGGTCGGGAGCGAGGTGGAGATAGGTGAACAGCGTGTGGCGTGCCTGCAGCATCGCAATTTCAGAGGGCTGCGGCTCCTTAACCTTCACGATCATGTCGGCGGCCATGAACACTTCGCTGGCATTGGGCAGGATGCGTGCGCCAGCGTCCATATAGTCGCGGTCGCTGAAATCGATGCCGTTGCCCGCAAGCGCCTCGACCACGACTTCATGGCCTGCCGCCGTCAGTTCGGCGACGGAAGCCGGGGTGAGCCCGACACGGTATTCGTGGTTCTTGATTTCCTTGGGAACGCCGACGCGCATCACCTGTCTCCTCGCAATTATATTACGCGATTCGGTAACATGATTCCTCGCATTTGTCTCGATTGCATGGCACTTTCGCCGGTGCTAGAGGCGCGCGTCCGGCGCTAGGCCGTACCTTTGGCAGAGAGGCTGGGTTCCGCCCGTCCATGACGACCGCCGATCCACAAACCACACAGCAAGACAGCGACACCGAAAGCCACGAAGGTCACCGGATAGAGGGCAGCATGGCCAAGCTGGCCGTCGGCGCCGTCGGGGTCGTTTTCGGCGATATCGGCACGTCGCCGCTCTATGCGGTGAAGGAAACCTTCCGCGGTCATCACCCATTGCCCGTCGATCAATTGCACGTTTTCGGCGTTCTCAGCCTGATCTTCTGGTCGTTGATGTTGATCGTTACGTTCAAATACGTCCTGCTCGTCACCCGCGCTGACAACAAGGGGGAGGGCGGCAGCATGGCCCTGCTCGCGCTGATCACCCGCAAGACGGGGGGCGGCAAGCGGTCGGGTCTTCTCGTTATGCTGGCCGTGACGGCAACCGCGCTGTTCTTCGGTGACGCCATGATCACGCCTGCCATGTCTGTGCTGTCCGCAGTCGAGGGTCTCACCGTGGTCGATGCCCGCTTCGGCAGCGTGGTCCTGCCGATCGCCGTCGCGATTCTCGTCGGCCTGTTCATGGTCCAGTCCCGCGGGACGGAGGCCATCAGCAAGTTCTTCGGACCGATCGTGCTGCTCTACTTCGCCACGCTCTCGGTGCTCGGCATCATCCAGCTCGTGCAGCATCCGCAGGTGCTGGCCGCGCTGTCGCCGCATTATGCCTTCCTGTTCTTCGAGAACGACCCGCTGCTCGCCTTTCTTGCGCTTGGATCGATTGTCTTGGCCGTGACGGGCGCAGAAGCGCTCTACGCCGATATGGGTCATTTCGGACGTCGCCCGATTGGCATCGCCTGGCTGTGGATCGTGTTGCCGTCATTGACGCTGAACTATTTCGGACAGGCAGCCCTGCTGATGCGCATGCCCGAGGCGGCGGAAAACCCGTTCTTCCTGATGGCGCCCGATGAAATGCGCCTGCCGCTCGTCATTCTCGCCACGCTCGCCACGATCATTGCCAGCCAGGCTATGATCACCGGCGCCTTCTCGGTCGTCCAGCAATCGGTGCAGCTGGGCATGATGCCCCGCCTCAAGATCGCGCACACCAGCGCCAGCGCCTATGGGCAGATCTATGTGCCGGTCGTGAACTGGGCGCTGATGATCCTTGTCCTCCTGCTCGTGCTTTCCTTCCAGAAATCGAGCAACCTTGCAGCAGCTTATGGTATTGCGGTGATGGGCACGATGTTCATCTCGACGCTGATGATCGGCGTCCTGACAGCACGGGTCTGGAACTGGCCGAAATGGCGGGTCTACCTCGTCACGGGAACCTTCATCATCGTCGACGGCGCCTATCTGTCATCCAACCTGATCAAGATACCCGAGGGTGGCTGGCTGCCGCTGCTCGTTGCGGCCATCATCTTCGTCCTGCTTACGACGTGGGCCAAGGGGCGCGAGCTGATGATAGCTCGACTGCGCGAAGCCGCCATGCCGGTAAAGGTGTTCATCCAGTCGGCAGCAAGCTCTGCCACACGCGTTCCCGGTACGGCGGTGTTCATGACGTCGGCCTCCGACGGCGTACCGCATGCGCTGCTCCACAATCTGAAACACAACAAGGTCATCCACGACCGCGTCATCCTGCTCACCGTGAAGATCGCCGACATGCCCTATGTCGAGGAAGAGACGCGTTGCCGACTTGAAGACATGGGCGACGGGTTCCACCGCCTGATCGTCAAATATGGCTTCATGCAGGAACCCGATGTGCCTGCCGCGCTCGCCCGCCTCACCGGCTGCGGCCCGGCCTTCAAGATGATGGACACCAGCTTTTTCCTGGCGCGCCAGACTTTGTTGCCGTCGTCACGGCCGGGCATGGCGATCTGGCGCGAAAAGCTGTTCGCCTGGATGCTCAACAATTCTGAAAGCGCGATGGAGTTCTTCCGCCTGCCGACGAACCGCGTGGTCGAACTGGGATCGCAGGTCGAAATCTAGACGGTCGTTCGGCGCTACTCGGGGACCATTTCGCCCGAACCACCGAACTCGGCCGGGAAATCCTTCAGCTTCGGAAGGCCGTCCTTCATCGGCAGCACCGTCTCGGCATAATTGATATGCACGCCGGGCGCGAACGTAAGCGTCGGTATCGTTGCCGCGAATACATCGACGAGTCTGAGGCCGGGGTGACCGGTCATCAGGTGCCCACCGCACTTCGCGCAGAACTTGCGCTCGCTCATCGGGTTCTTGATGAAAGTGGCAAGATCGTCCTCGCCGGACGTGACCTGCACGGCTTCCGGCTTCCACAGGCTGAAGGCGTTGACGGGTCCCCCCGACCAGGATCGGCACGAAGCGCAATGGCAATAATCCATGCCTTCCGGCTCGCCGCTTGTCTCGATCGTTACAGCCCCGCAAAAACAAGCACCCTGATGTGTCATCGTTTAGGTCCCCGATTTCTCCCGGGGATATGCTGCGCTATAACTATGCGGCGCGCAACATCCTGAACCGGCGCGCCTGCGGCTGCGGCCGACGGCCACGTCCGGTCCATACATTGAACACACTGCTGTCCTACAGCCTTTGCATCTGCCAGCCTCTTCTGCAGGCCCATCCCGCCATCGCTCTTTTCACTGTTGACCTGGCCCACGCGCTCCCGAGAACCTCGGGAACAACATTTTCAGGTGTGACCTTGTGTGACCTTTGGCGGAAATCGGGGACATTTTGCGATCGGACAAAGTCCATCCGCGGACGACGAATCAGGCTGGCAGAAAAACGCCCGCCTCTTCATCGAGGACTTCCAGCTCGCCGCGCTCGATCCCGAAGATTGCGCCGTGCAGCTTCAACCGCCCGTCTGCCTCCCGCTCGGCGATGTAGGGAAAGCTGCGCAAGTTCGCGAGGCTGATCTTGATCGCCTCATGCTCCAGCACCGATTGCGGATCGGACGGGCGCTCGATGAGCACGCGACTGCGCGCGTCGCCGATGATGGTCATCCAGGCATCGACGAAACCAGCGCCGCCCGGAAGCTGCGCGCCCGACAGCGCGGCCTTGATACCGCCGCACCGGGCATGGCCCATGACAACGATGTGGCGGACTTCGAGCCCGAGAACGCCGAACTCGATCGCCGCGCTGGCACCGTGGAGCCCGCCTGCCGAGTCATAGGGCGGCACGAGATTGGCGACGTTGCGCAGGGCGAACATCTGCCCGGGAACCGTGTCGAACACCGTGGCCGGATCGACGCGGCTGTCGCAGCAACTGACGACCATCACGGGCGGGGCCTGCCCCTCGACCAGGGCATCGAACCGGTCCTTCTGTTCCTGATAGGCACCGGTGCGGAAACGGCGATAGCCGTCGAGAAGCGCATTGAACTCAGGCATGATCGCTCGGCTAGGCTACGGCGGCGGAGATGACAAGCGCCTCCGGCATCGCTATCTGCACCACCATGAGCGAAGCCGACCCTGCCATCACGCCCCTGCGCCCGCGCAAGCCCGACTGGATCCGCGTGAAAGCGCCGATGGGCGCCGCCTTTGCCGAGACCAAGGCGATCATGCGTCGGCTCAATCTTGCTACCGTGTGTGAAGAAGCCGCGTGCCCCAACATCGGCGAGTGCTGGACCAAGAAGCACGCGACGGTGATGATCCTCGGCGACACCTGCACGCGCGCCTGTGCATTCTGCAATGTGAAGACCGGCATGCCGCGCGCCGTCGACCTGCTGGAGCCGCAGCACACGGCGGACGCCGCCGCCGAGCTCGGCCTTGAGCACATCGTGGTAACCTCGGTCGATCGCGACGACCTGCCGGATGGAGGCGCCTCGCAATTCGTGAAGGTGATTGAAGCGTTGCGCCGGACCACGCCCAGCACGACGATCGAAATCCTGACGCCGGACTTCAGGAACAAGTCGCAGGCCGCGGTTGAATCGATCGTCGCGGCCCGCCCGGACGTCTATAATCACAATCTCGAAACGATCCCGCGCCTCTATCCCACGATCCGCCCCGGCGCGCGCTACTATGCCTCTCTGCGCCTGCTCGAGAGCGTCAAACGCCATGACCCGACGATCTTCACCAAGTCCGGCATGATGATGGGACTGGGCGAACAGCGCATGGAGGTACATCAGGTCATGGACGACATGCGGTCCGCGGACGTCGATTTCCTGACCCTCGGCCAGTATCTCCAGCCGACGCCACGCCATGCGAAGGTAGAGGAATTCGTGACGCCTGCAACGTTCGGCGCCTATGCGGCGATCGCCCGTGCCAAGGGATTCCTGCTGGTCGCGTCGAGCCCGCTGACGCGGTCGAGCTATCACGCCGGCGACGACTTCGCGAAGCTCAAGGCTGCGCGCGAGGCGCGGCTCGGCTGATGCCCAGGCACCACGAGCGCCGCAGCCTTCCTTACGGGGCAGAGGCCATGTTCGACCTCGTCGCCGACGTCGGTCGTTACAACGAATTCCTGCCCTGGGTTTCCGCGGTCCGCATTCGTTCGAACAGCGATACGGAAATGGTGGCGGACCTGCTCGTCGGTTTCAAATCCTTGCGCGAAAAATTCACCTCACGCGTCGTGAAAGTCAGGCCCCGGACGATCCATGTCGATTATCTTGACGGTCCGCTCAAGCACCTGCGCAACGAATGGGCGCGCGTCGTGTTCGCCGTGGATCTGGCGGCCACACCTCGGGTAGTGGGCAAGTACATCAACGGCTTCAAACACACGACCACCGAGACGAGCGACGGCGACGCGCTGGATTCGCGCTTCTCACTGCCGCCG
>JANMJZ010000244.1:0-5805 GCA_031371635.1 Sphingomonadales bacterium
CGACGGCGCTGCCCTCAGGAACGATTCACGCCGACCTGTTTCCAGACAATGTTCTGGTTCGAGGTAGCGAGGTGTCGGGCCTGATCGATTTTTACTTCGCGTGTACCGATCTTCGTGCTTACGACATAGCCGTCATGCATACGGCGTGGTGTTTCGACAGTGCCGGTATCAACGTCGACTGGACCATCGGGAGTGCCTTGATCGCCGGCTATCAGGAGGTCGTGGCCCTTGAATCGAAGGAGCGCGCGCAACTGCACAATCTGGCGCGAGGCGCATGCATCCGCTTTTTACTCTCGCGTGCCTGGGACTGGCTGAATACGCCAGCCGATGCCTTGGTTACGCGTAAGGATCCGCTCGCCTATTGGCGACGACTTGAAACCTATAACTCTCGGCAGGGACCGCTGGCGTGAGCGAACTTCCCCGGGTCGAGATCGCCACCGACGGCGCGTGCAAGGGCAATCCCGGTCCGGGCGGATGGGGCGCCGTCCTTCGCTACGGCACGGCGGAAAAGGATTTGTCCGGCGGCGAAGCGCCCACGACGAACAATCGCATGGAACTGATGGCGGCAATTCGGGCGCTGGAAGCGCTCAATCGGCCTTCTCACGTCATTCTCTCGACCGACAGCCGTTATGTCATGGATGGGCTGACGAAATGGCTGAAGGGCTGGCAACGCAACGGCTGGATGACGGCCTCGCGGCAGCCGGTCAAAAACGCCGACCTGTGGCGGGAACTGATCGCGGCGGCCGAACCACACCGGATCGATTGGGTCTGGGTCAAGGGACATGCCGGACACCCCGACAATGAACGCGCGGACCGGCTGGCCAGCGATGCGGCGCTGGCCAACAGGAAATGACAGGACGACGAAAAGCCTAGCGCAAACCTGCGCGCGTCGGCGAGTAGGCCGTAGGGTCGACCCCAGCCGGAACTTGAACAACCGAGCCAAGGATCAGATGCGCGCAGAGGGCGGCCGCAGCAGGGGCAGTCTGAATCCCCACGCCGCCCTGACCCGCGCACCAGAAAAACCCCGGGGCATCGTCAGCAAAACCATAAACCGGCAAACGATCGGGCGCAAAACTCCGCAGTCCAGCCCATTTACGCTCGACAGCCAGAACCTTCCACGACGTCATCGTTTCGAACCTGTCGATCGCGATTGCAACGTCGATATCTTCCGCGGCCGCATCGCAAGCAACGCTCGGCGTTTCGTCATGTGGGCAGACCCACAGACGGTTCGCGGCTTCCGGCTTGAAGTAAAAGCTGCCTGCCACATCGATTGTCAGCGGCCCGTCCGGAGGAACGTCGTCGCCATCGACGCGCACCTGTGCCACCGTACGACGCTTTGGCGCGATACCGAGCGGACGCACCTCTGCCATTTCCGCAATAGGATCTGCCCAGCTGCCTGCAGCGTCGACGAGCACGTCCGCTTCGATGCTCTTGCCATTTGAATTCACATGCCAGCTCGTCGGGCCGCGCTCGATCGAATTTACGCGCCAATGGGTCAGCAGTGTGCCGCCCGCGTTCCTGAAAGCAGCTAGCATCGAGCCGTGGAGCCCTGCAACGTCGATATCGGCGCAATCCTGTTCAACAACGCCGCCGGCCAGCAAAGCGCTCGCACGTGGTACCAGCGCAGCGATCCCAGCGTGATCTACCCGCTTCAACCTGGCGCCGCTTCCCGCGAAATCAGCCTGCAGCGCGTCGAGAAGTGCAAGATTCTTTTCAGTGGCTACATTGAGCGAGAGGCGCGGCTTGAGGAAGCCACCACCAGCAAGAACGGTGCGCGACGCCGTAGATAGCGGCTGCACCAGTGGCCCACCCAAGGTTTCGTGCCAGAACGCCACGGATCGTCCGGTACTATGATAGCCGGGGGTATCTTCTCCTTCCAGCAGTGCCACTGAACAATGCTTCGCGAGCTCTGCGGCCACGCCGGCACCGGCAATGCCAGCGCCGATCACGACGACATCGACTTTCATCGTTCTGGTGCCTTTCGATCCAGGAAGTCCGCTATGCGCTCCATCGCTTCATCTCGCACGGCGTCAACTTCACGCAGAACTTCGTGCGCAACGCTGTCGTCGAACATCATTAGTTCGGAATGAGGCAGTCGGGCAGCCGCACGGCAGATCGCCGCTGCGCTGACCAGCTTATCTCCTTCGGTTCCCACGAGCAGGATGTCATCAGTGACTTTTTCCAGTGCCCCTGACCCGTCAAGCTTCGCATTGGAGCGATAGGCAGCCGCAACCCATGCCCAACTCGCCGGGCCGAGCGCTAGCGAAGGATCGTGCTCTTTCCAAAATACTTCGTCGGCATAGCGTGCTGCATCGTGGGTGAGATAAGATTGTCGCCTCGCGTCCACTGCGCCCGGTTTCTCGCCTTGTTTCCATGCCCGCGATTCCGGCATGAATCGCGCAAGCTGCGCTGCCAAAAGTCGCGAGAGGGCCTGCGGCAAGGGGCCGCCGATAAACCCCAACATTGGCGCTGACAAAACGGTCGCCACGGGCGAGATGCGACCTTCGAGCAAGGCCCGGAGTACGAGATGACCGCCCATCGAATGCCCCATAACGACATGTGGTCCCGGTGTTCGCACAACCCAATCTTTCCAGAACGCCGCCAGGTCGTCGATCCAGGTGGCAAAATCTGGCATATGTCCGACCGCGGGATCGGAGAGCAGACGTCCCGATCCGCCCTGCCCTCGCCAATCCATCGCAGAAACGTGCCAGCCGCGAAGATGCCATTCCTCGAAGCATTCAAGATACTTCTCGATGATATCGCCGCGTCCGCCGATCCAAAGGATACTGCCACGTGAGCCGGCAGCCGGACGGTCGAATACGCGCATCGGCCAGCCGTCCGGCAGAATAAACATCGACACACTGGCGTCGGCAGGAATGGCGCGACGCGCCGCCGGATAGGAAGTCATTCGTCTCGGTTACGTTTTGGCAAGGCCCCTCGTCTAGAGGCGAACCCATGGTTTCGTTCGAATTGATCCTTGCAGTGATACTTGTCGGCCTGCTCCTCGTTGCATCGGCCACCGATGCCCGAAGCCGGATCATTCCGAACTGGGTCAACATTTCCATCGCGGCTATCGCGATCCCCTTTTGGTGGACCACACATTTGACTCTCTGGCCGGGGCTCGCGATTCAGCTTGCCGTCGCCGCGAGCGTGTTCACGGTCATGCTCTGGGCTTTCAATCTTGGCCAGATGGGTGGCGGAGACGTCAAGCTTCTTACGGCGCTCGCCCTCTTCCTCCCGCCCCTCGATTTTCTGGACGCCTTTTTCGGGACGGCCATGGTAGGCGGCATACTGACATCGGTCCAGCTGGTGCGGCACACGCTAACGGTCGATGAGCGCCCTTTCGAAAATCCTTACGGCATATCCATTTCGATTGGGGCGCTGATCGCACTCGGGGGTCGGTACGGCCTTTTGCCAGAGGCAAAGGTCATGAGCGCACTGATGCCACTTGCAATTGTCTGCTGTTTGGGCGCGCTCATTTTTCGCCTGTCGCGACGCCATTTTGCGGCGCGTTGAACGGGTTATCCGAACGATATCTTAACCATTTGGCCTGAAAGGTCAGGCTTACCCGCAAACGTCGCGGTACGCAGGAGGCCTGGGGGCTATGGAGCCTAAGAAGATCGCTTTGCTCGTCGGTGCAGTTGTCGTGGCGCTCGTCACCGCACTATTGGCCCGCCAGATGTTCGTCAAATCGTCGGCACCGGTTGCGGTTGCTGCGCCTGTCATCTTCAGCCAGCCAACCGGACCAAAAGTGCTCGTGGCGACGCATGCTCTGCCTGTAGGCACGATCCTCGGCGAGACCGATTTCAAGTTTCAGCCCTGGCCGAAGGACCTGATCAAGGGCGCCTATTACGTCGAGGGCAAACTCGATATGAATGTGCTGCGCGGCTCTGTCGTGCGGAACGAAATGGCAGCCGGCCAGCCGTTGACGATGGGCTCCTTTGTTCAGCCCGGCGACCGCGGCTTCCTCGCTGCGGCTCTCGGGCCGGGGATGCGTGCCATTACCGTTGCCGTTCGGGCTGAGACCAGCGTCGCTGGCTTCGTCTTCCCAGGAGATCGCGTCGACGTAATGCTGACCCAGTCGGTTGAAGGCGGCGGCGCAGGCCCCGCACTTAAGACGTCGGAAACGATCGTACGGAACATGCGTGTGCTTGCAACCGACCAACGTACGGCGTCAGAAGACAAGGACGGTAAGAAGGAAGTGAAGGCCTTCAACACGGTCACCCTGGAAGCCACGCCCAGGATCGCGGAAAAGATCGCTGTCGCCCAGCAGATCGGCCAGCTGACTCTCAGTCTCCGTCCAATCGCGGACAACACGGCAGAACTTGAGCGCGCGATCGCGGCCGGTGAGGTCAATGTGCCCACGAGTGGTGATCCCAAGGCGGACCGCCGCCTGGCGCTGAACATCGCCGCCCAACCGCTCGACAATAATCCAACGTTCGTCACTGGAGCCGATGTGTCACGCTTCCAGCGTCGCAGTGCGCCGACGCCCGGCCCGGTCGCTGTGCGCCCGACGGAGCGTCAACCTGCCGGCGGCGCCAATCCCGAAGGGCCTAAGGGTCCGGTCATCAAAGTCGGCCGTGGCACTGCGGTCACAGAAGTTTCGATTGGGAGCAAGTAACATGCGGTACCCCCATCTTTTCCACCGCTCGGTCGCGGCGACCATGGCAGCAGTCATGATTGCGGGCGTACCGGCTGCGGGTGCCGCGGCACCCAAGGCCCGCAAAGCCGCTGCCACTAAGTCCTTTCGCCAGACGGCGCGTGTCGCCCAGCTTCCCGCAGGCACACAGCGTCCGACCAGTGAGGTGTTGCTTTCGATCGGCCAAGGCCAGCTCGTGACCTTGCCGGCCGGAATCGCAGGTGTTTGGACATCCAACCCCGAAGTTGCTGACGTCTATGTGAACAATCCGCGGCAGATCAACATCTTTGCAAAAGCTGCCGGTGAAGCGACGATCTTTGCAACGTCGGCTTCAGGCGCCGTCCTTTATGCCACGAGCGTCCGCGCTGTCCCTAACATCACATCGCTCGACCGCATGCTGAAGCTGGCAATGCCAGATGCCGATATCAAGGTAACCACGGCGGGTCAGCTTGCGGTGCTCACGGGTACGGTTGCCACGCCGGACGATGCCGCGCAGGCGGAACTGCTCGTCAAGACGATGCTCAATCCTGGCGTCGACGTCGTCGCGCCCAATGCGCAGCTGAAAGTAGCCGTGATCTCGCGGCTCAAGACCGCGACACCTTTGCAGGTTATGCTTCAGGTCAAGATCGCCGAAGTGAATCGCTCCCTTTCAAAGGAAATCGCGGCTAACCTGACTACGCGCGATAGAGGAAATGGATTCAATGTCGGCGTAATTCAGGGGCGCGACTTCGGCAGCATCGGCAACGTTGACGTATCCTCGTTCCCGAAGCTCGACGCTTCCTCGATCTATGGCCTGCCAGCGGGCACAATCTCCCTGCCCTTCAATCCCGCGACTGGCCAATTCATCACGCAGGCGGGCTCGGCACTGGCATTCAAGGGCCTGGGCGCCGGGAAGACAACTCTCGGCTTTCTGGGCAGTCTCTTTGGTCTCGACGTCGGTGCGGCATTCGATCTGAGCGAGAAAAACGGACTGGTCAGCACTCTTGCCGAGCCCAATCTCACCGCGCTGTCAGGAGAGACCGCGAGCTTTCTCGCTGGCGGCGAATTCCCGATCCCGATCTCGCAAACGCTTGGGACGATCTCTGTCGAATACAGGCAATATGGTGTGAGCCTTGCGTTTACTCCGACGGTTCTTGCCGATGGCCGCATCTCGATGCGTGTCCGCC
>JANMJZ010000293.1:0-7439 GCA_031371635.1 Sphingomonadales bacterium
CGGTGGGATCATAGCCCGCCCTGGCCATAAGGGGCAACGCGCCGGTGTCCGCCTCGCGCTCCATTTCCCGCGAGTTTGAGAATACGGACCCGATCATACCGAGCTGTGCAAGCGCGATGCCCCCTGCCACGAAACCGCCAAGAGGAACGACCGAAAGCCAGCCGACGGCGTTCGTCTTGTTCTTCATGTCGCGGAACTGCCTCACCGTGTGCCGGTTGCGGTAATGCGTGTATTCATGCCCCAATATGGCGGCGAACTGGGCCTCGTTGCGACAGCGCAGGAACAGACCAGACCAGACCTGCATCATCCCGTTCGGAGCCATGCTTGCGTTGAAATAGGGGGTGCGGACGATGTAAATCCGAACGTCCCGGCACTCGGCCTCGCCGACCGTCTTGCAAAACACCTGGCGCACATAGGCGTTGAGTGCGGTGTCGCGCATCACGAAATTCGACGTTTTGAACTGCCGCTCATATTCGTCGACCTGCATCCACAGACCGCGCTCGTCGGCATCGTGCGGCACGTAGCCGGGCGTTACGAGCACGGGCGGAGGTGCCGCGCCCAGCGCCAGCATGGCGAGCGGCAGCAGCCGCTTCACTTCACCGCCACCTCGTCCTTGGGCGCTTCGCCGGGGCGCGTGGGAATTGAGGCCATGATCGCCGTGACCATGTCAGCCGCGCCTTCCTTCTCCCTCACGTCGCCCTTGGAGCCGCGCAGCACGTTGAACCAGACGACATTGCCGGAAGAGAGCTCGACCAGAGATGCGTAGGCAACATGCTGGCCACCCGTCACGATCATGCAAAAGCCGACAAGGCACCCGAGCATCCCTGCAACCTGCATCGACTTACGACTGGCACTCGCGAAATTGTCGCGGGTGAACAGGAACAATGCGTAATTGCCGCCAGACAGGTCGGCCAGCTTTTGCGCACCGGGACCCATCGTCCAGTCGAACTTGTCCTTTTTGGTGGGTAGCCTGGCGCCGTAATATTTGTGCTGGATGATAGCGTCGGCAACCGCTTGATGCAGTGCCGTATAGTCGGCGACCAGTTGCCCCGCGTCGCCTGACTGTTCGTCGATGACCTTCAGATCCAGCTTCTTTGCGGCGGCATCGCCTTTCAACGCCTCGGCAAGATTGGCTCGCGCCGCTTTGGTCCAGTCGGCATTCGGCTGCGGCAATCCCCCAGCCGCAAGCTCTCCGACATCGGTGTCGGGACGCATCAAGACGATGGTGACCGGCTTGTCACTGGGGAGGGCGTAGCCCGAGGCAGTCATGGCCTTTGTGCCGGCAACGACCGGCGAAGATCCGAGAACGCCGCAGGCCAGGGCAATCGCAATCGTGCGGCTCATATTCCCCCTCGCCCCGCTCGACCCTCCGGCCGGTTCCTGGGCTTATGCCGAAGCGAGCAGCTCCCGCAACCGTTCGTTGATCACCTTCGGGTTTGCCTTGCCCGCCATTGCCTTCATCGTCTGGCCGACGAAGAAACCGAACAGGGCTTCCTTGCCACCCTTGTACTCCGCGACTTTGTCCGCATTGGCGGCGAGGATGGTGGCTATCGCGGCATCGATGGCCCCGGTGTCGCTCGTCTGCTTCAGGCCTTCCCGCTCGACAATTGCCGCTGCCCCTTCGCCGCTTTCCAGCATCTTTTCGAAGACGGTCTTGGCCATGCTGCCCGACAATATCCCGTCGCCCACGAGGTTCAGAAGCTCTGCCGCCTGCGCGGGACTTACGGGGCTGTCGGTGATCGTCCGACCCAGACGATTAAGTGCGCCGAAAAGCTCGCCAGTCACCCAGTTCGCGGCGGTCTTGCCTTCCACGCCCTGCGCCAGCAGCGCCTCGAACCAATGCGCCGTCTCGACATCGTTTGTGAGCACTTCCGCGTTGTACGGCGTGATGCCCATCGTTTCCGTAAAGCGCACCCGCTTCGCATCCGGCAGTTCGGGCAGGCTTGCCGCGCATTCCGCCACGAAATCCTCTGTCAGCACCAGTGGGAGCAGATCGGGATCCGGAAAGTAACGGTAATCATGCGCGTCTTCTTTCGACCGCATGCTACGCGTGACGCCCTTGTCTGGGTCGAACAGGCGCGTTTCCTGAACGATCGTGCCGCCGCTCTCGATGACGTCGACTTGTCGCCGCGCCTCGAGTTCGACCACCTGTTGAATGAAGCGGACCGAGTTCACGTTCTTCGTCTCGGTCCGCGTCCCAAAGGCATCACCGGTCTTGCGTACGCTGACATTCACGTCGGCGCGCATCGATCCCTGTTCCATGTTGCCGTCGCAACTGCCGATGTATCGTACGAGCTGGCGCAGCTTCCGGACATATTCGCCCGCTTCCTGCGGGCTGCGCATATCGGGCTTCGACACGATTTCCATAAGTGCCACGCCCGACCGGTTGAGATCGACGTACGACATCGACGGATGCTGGTCGTGCATCAGCTTGCCGGCGTCCTGTTCGATGTGGATACGCTCCACGCCGATGGTCTTGGTGCCCTCGTCCGTCGTGACCGTGATCGATCCCTCGCCGACGATGGGGTGGTACAGCTGCGAGATCTGATAGCCCTGCGGCAGGTCGGCATAAAAATAATTCTTGCGGTCGAACCGGCTCCAGCGATGGATCTCGGCGCCGATGGCAAGCCCCGTACGAACCGCCTGCTTCACGCATTCCTCGTTGGGCACCGGCAACATGCCGGGCATTGCGGCATCGACAAGCGACACCTGCGTGTTCGGCTCTGCGCCGAATGCGGTCGAGGCGCCCGAGAATAACTTGGCGTTCGACGTGATCTGGGCGTGAACCTCCAGGCCGACCACGACCTCCCAGTCACCGGTTGCCCCTTTGATGCGAAAGTTGCTCTGTTCCATGCACCGACCGATGCCGCCGTCGTAACCGTCTGGCAAGCCGGTTCGCGCTAAAGCCGGACGTAGATCAGGTTTTCGCCCTTGAGAAAGACCTCGAAAGCATCCTTCGCGCCGATGGCCGCCTGATATGACCCGCTGCTGCGCTGTCCAGGCAACCTCCAATCGTGCAGCTCGACGAATATTGCGAAGAAGGCGTCGATCCAGGTATTGTCGGCAAAGACGTCCGCCTCGAATCCTTCGATGTCGATCTTGGCGACTAGAGGCAGGCCGTCGGGAACGGCGGGGACAAGTTCTCCTATCGTCGTTACCTGCAGCCCGGCCTCCGACTCGATCGTGCCCGTTGCGTCCGACGAATGGCCCGGTACGAGTTCGACCTGCCCCGCCGCCCCGCCGAGCGCTGCAGGAACAATCCGGATGTCGGGCAGATGGGCAACGTTGCGTCGCAACATGTCGATTGCTGCCGGATCAGGCTCGACTGCGAGGATGACTGCGTCCAGGTAGAGCTGCGCGAACCAGAGCGCAGAGCCGCTGATATTTGCCCCTGCATCGATGATCACGGGGCGCCTCCCGTCGCTGAGTATCGCATGATAGCGCGCCAGCACACGCTCGCGGACGGGTGGCGACGGGATCTCGTAATCGCGGTTCAGGAATATCCGGCGCAAGGTGTCTATGTCGCTGTCCCAACCGCGAACCCAAACGCCGCCAGTCCCGCCCACTGCGATCGCAAAGGGGGCCTACCGTCGCCACCGTCGCAATGCCGCCCAGGCGAACTTCGGACCCAGATGGCGCACGTCGGTGAGCACCATGATGAGCTGATCGAAACGGTTCACGTCGATGCCGCTAGCGCAGAGCGATTGCCGGGCGGTTAAGCAATCTGGCGAGAGTATCAGCAGCAAGGAAGATCAGCAGGCTGGCGACGACATATCGATAGCGGACAAGCGGCTGCGCAAGGATATAGGGCAGCGCGACGAGTATGATGGGCGAGGCTATGTACAGATAGACCCATTGCCGCCGGAGCAGCGCACGTCCAACGCCGAATAGCGCAAGCAAGGCGATGAGATCGACGATGATCATCCGTAGAGGCGTGGTGACGTCGGGCCGCCCGGAATGCAGCCACATCCAGGGCGGTGGGAAATAGAATTCAGCCAGATGGCGCAGCCAGATTCGCGCCGCCTGGCTGGGGTGGGCGACGACCCAGCCCCAGGTTTCGCTCCCCTGCTTCCGCGCATAGCCCAGCTCACCGCCAGCATTCAGCAGGGCGCGATAGCCCGGTTCGCTGCCGTGCGGATGCACCTGCGCGAGGCGGGCGAGATAAACGGCGCCGGGATTTGCCGGATCGACCGCTGCCGGATGGGTGCCGATGGCAAACTCGAGGCCGAAATTGCTGCGGGTCCATAGCGTTTCCCCCATGACCTCGCGATTTCGCAAAGCCCAGGGCAAGGTCGTGACAAACACGGTGACGCCAAGCAAGACGACTGCTGTCGCCCTGCCCGTCCAGTCCAACCGACGCAGCGCGAGAATACCGAGCATCGTGACCACGCACAGCGCGAGCGCAGGCGACAGTGCGACGGTAAATCCGGCCAGCCCTGAAAGCCCCAGCAAGTCGCGCAATCCGACGTGCCCGCGCTGGTCGAGGCGTATGACGCTGAACAACATGGCGGCGACCAACAGGGCGGCGGTGCCATTCTCATAAACCCGCAACGACCGGGACTCGATCTCTATGTGGAGGGGCACCAGACAAATCATGAGAACCGCAACCGCGCGCGCTGGTGCAGCCGTGCCGAGGAGGCGGAAAGCCTGGTTCAGGACCAGCGCCGTCGCGACAATCACGAGCGCGCTAAGCGCCGTCAGAATCAAGGTAGTTGCGGCCGTGTCGGTTCCAAACCACCGCATGATGAAGCCCGGAATGATCACGGGCAATGCGCCCACATGGGCAGTCGGTCCGCTCCCTGCGCGAAAGGCATCGGCTATCCAGCCAGTCGTTGCCCAGTGCATGGCGGCACTGCGCAGTTCGGTGTCGAGCATCCCCATATGTCCGGCCAGCGTCCAGCCGACGCGCTCCGCGACAGCACAGAGAGCCAGGGGCAAAGCAGCAATAGGACGTTCGGCAACCCAGATGAGAAAGCGCGTGACGTTCACCGGGCGCCGATGGTTACCACCAGCTTTGGGGCCGCGCCGTGAACCCTGCGCGCTGCTCGATCGCGAGACAGGCGTTGAGCACGCCCTGCTCGTCCAGGGCCCTGCCGATGACCTGCAGGCCAAGCGGCAAACCCTGCGAGTCGAGCCCGCCGGGTACCGACATTGCAGGAAGCCCGGCGAGCGAGCTCGGCACAGTGAACACGTCGTTGAGGTACATCGCCAACGGGTCCGCGCTCTTTTCGCCAAGCGCGAAAGCTGCGCTCGGTGCGGTCGGCGTCAAAAGCAGGTCGCATTTCTCCCATGCGTGATCGAAATCGCGCGCGATCAGGCTGCGTACCTTCGACGCCTGTGTGAAATATGCGTCGTAGAAACCTGCCGAGAGCACATAGGTGCCGATCAGGATCCGCCGTTTGACTTCCGAACCGAAACCGGCCGCACGCGTGGCGGCATACATGTCCTGCAACCCGGCGCCTTCAGGCAGGTCGCGCAGGCCGTAACGCACGCCGTCATAGCGCGCGAGGTTGGACGAAGCCTCTGCCGGTGCGATGATGTAATAGGCGGGCAGCGCGTATCTGGTGTGTGGCAATGACACCTCGACCACTTCCGCACCAGCGTCCCGCACCCAGGCAATGCCCTGTTCCCACAGCGCATCGATTTCGGCCGGCATGCCATCGACCCGGTATTCGCGCGGAATACCGACGCGCTTGCCTCTCAGGTCAGCATTCAGCGCCGCCTCCCAATCGGGCACGGGCAGCTCGAGCGATGTCGAATCCTTCGCGTCGAAGCCGGCCATCGCGCCCAGCATGATCGAGCAGTCCCGCACATCACGTGCCATGGCGCCGGCCTGGTCGAGCGACGAGGCGAACGCCACCACGCCCCAGCGCGAACAACGGCCATAGGTCGGCTTTATGCCGCTGATCCCGGTGAATGCCGCGGGCTGGCGGATCGAGCCCCCCGTATCGGTACCCGTAGCCGCCGGACACAGCCGCGCCGAAATTGCCGCCGAGCTTCCCCCTGACGATCCACCAGGGGCGAGCGATGCGTTGCTGCCGTCGCTACGCCGCCATGGCGAGATCACGTTGCCGAACGCGCTCGTCTCGTTCGACGAGCCCATGGCGAACTGATCCATGTTGAGCTTGCCGAGCATGCCGGCGCCGGCTTCCCACAATTTGGCGGACACGGTCGATTCATAAGGCGGCACGAAGCTGCCAAGGATCTCGCTTGCAGCGGTCGTCGTTACCCCCTTGGTGCAAAAGAGATCCTTCATGCCGATCGGCACGCCTGACATTGCTTTCAGATCGCCTGACGCGCGCGCGGCATCGGCGGCGTCTGCAGCCATTAGGGCATGCTCGGGCGTCTCAACGAGGAAAGCATTCAAGGGCTTCGCCGCACTGACCTTGTCGATGAAGGCAGTCGCGACGTCGCGTGCAGAAAAGTCCCCGTCGCGCACGCCGTCGCGGATTGCGGCAACACCCAGATCGGTAAGTTCGGACATCTATTCGATCACTTTCGGCACGCCAAAAAAGCCGTGCTCGGGGGCCGGTGCATTGAACAGGACCGCGTCGCGGACATTGCCGTCGGTCACGACGTCGGCGCGCAGCCGCAGCGCATTGGCGATCACGGCCGTCATTGGCTCGATCGACGATGTATCGACCTCGCCGAGCTGCTCGATCCAGCCAAGAATATTGTTGAGCTCTGGCACCATGGCCGCGACTTGTTCTTCGGTCACGGCGATCCGCGCGAGCGAGGCGATCTTCCGGACGGTTGCGCTATCGACTGACATGCGGGTGGCCGCTAGCAGCAACACCGACACCCTTCAACGGTCGGACACCCCATGGCCCGCAAGTTTCTGTACGTCGTCGCCTTCCTGACTTTCCTCGTCGTTCTGTGCGGCGTCATATGGGCGCTGTTCAGTGATAAGCTGATCCGCATGGCATTCGTGCCGGGCGCCCCCTTCGCGGAACAGGCGCCGGCTGCGCCAAATGCTTATGCGGCCAGGGAAATGTGGTACTCGCGTCCTGATATCGTGCAGGGCAATCCAGCCGAATGGTTGCCCAAGGGCGTTGCCAGGCCTGCTGCGATCTCGGGTGCAACGCGCGGCGCATCGGTGTTCTTCATTCATCCGACCAGCTACCTGACTCGCGCGGCATGGAACGCCCCACTGGACGATGCTACGTCATCGGATCTCGCACGTACCTTCATCCGCGGGCAGGCGAGCGCCTTCAATGGTGTCGGTAATGTTTGGGCACCTCGCTACCGCCAAGCGACATTCGGCTCGTTTCTGACGACGAAAGCCGAAGCACAAAAGGCGCTAGATGCCGCCTATCGCGATGTCGCCCTCGCCTTCGACGCCTTCGTCGAACAGGCGCCGAAAGACCGCCCGATCATCCTTGCCGGGCACAGCCAGGGCGCGCTCCACCTGACGCGGCTGCTGCGCGAGAGAGTCGCGG
>JANMJZ010000326.1:0-3742 GCA_031371635.1 Sphingomonadales bacterium
GAGTGCGCCCTTGGCCTTTAGGTCCTCGATCCGGTCCCATTCATGGCCGAGCTCCATCAGGAAGGTCTCGGTATGCTCCGACGCCTGCGGCGACCGGGTGGTTTCGAGCGGCGCGCCGTCGAACTGCACCGGTCCCCGCACCAGCCGGAGCGGCGCGCCGCCATCGGCGCCCTCGACCTCGACGATCATGTCGTTGGCCAGCGCCTGTTGGTCGGTCAGCAGATCGGTAAAGCTCTGGATCGGGGCCCATTGGCCCTTCATCGATTTCAGATGTTCCCGCCAATAGGCGAAGGGCCGGGCGGCGAACGCCTTGACCAGAATGTCGCTCGCGGCTCCGGCATTCTCGATCAGGCTCGGCACATCCTTGAAGCGGGGATCGTCGGCCGCTTCGGGCACGCCGATCTTTTCGAAGGTGTCGCGGATGAGCCCCGTCGGGCTGACCATGCACAGGTTGATCGTGCCGCCGTCCGAGGTCGTGAAATTGCCCATGAAGGGGTTGCGCACCGACCCGCCGGAAGTCGGCATGCCGTTGCGCGTGCAGATGCCGGTTTCCATGACCTGGCTGACCAGCGCCCCCGACGCCCACCAGGCCGCGCTGAGCAGTGACACGTCCATCTCGACGCCCTCGCCGGTCTTTTCGCGGTGGAGCAGGGCGCCCGAGATGCCGCCCGCGATGAACATGCCGCCGATCGAATCGCCGAAGGCAGCAATGCCCTGTGTCAGCGGTCCTTCGAGCTCGGCCGGCGTCATCGAATAGGCGACGCCACTGCGTGACCAGAAGGCCGTGCCGTCGAACCCGCCCACCTCGCGCTCCGGCCCCTTGTTCCCGTACGCGCTGCCGCGCGCATAGATGATATTGGGATTGGCGGCCCGGATGTGCTCGACGTCGAACCTGTTCTTCTGACGGACCTGCGGGAGGTAGTTGGTCAGGAACACGTCCGCCGTCTTCGCGATCTCGTAGAGCAGTTCCTGCCCCTCGGCCGTCGACAGGTCGATGCCGACGCTGCGCTTGCCACGGTTGGGGTGTTCGAACAGCGTGTGGCGCAACGGGTCGAGCGTGACGCCGCCCATGTTGAGGAATCCGCGCTGGGTATCGCCGCGCACCGGATGCTCGACCTTGATGACGTCGGCGCCCCAGTCGGCGAGGATCGCCCCGGCTGCGGGGACGAAGGTGAACTGGGCCACCTCCAGCACGCGCACGCCCTTCATGACTTGGGTCATGGATTTCGATCTCCCCTCGGCGACATCTCCGCGCCAATCAATCTTCAGCCCTAGAAGCTGGTCCCCGCGCCGCAACCCTGTGGCGCTGCCGGATGACGCGCTATCGCTCGCACGATGCCGGACCGCCGCGATTTTGCTATCGAGCGCCATGACGATATCGCGGACGGACACGACCGGCCGGGAGACACGCCATGAAGATCGACAACTCGCTTGCTGCCATCGTCACGGGCGGCGCGTCGGGCCTTGGCCTCGCGACGGTGAAGGCCCTGCGCGCGGCGGGCGTCAAAGTCGCGATCTTCGACATTGCCGAAGCGGGTCCGGCAATCGCCGAGCAACTCGGGGCGACCTTCCAAAAGGTCGACATCATGTCGGAAGACAGTGCGCTCGCCGGGTTCGAGGCGGCCCGCGCCGCCAATGGCCAGGAGCGCATCCTCGTTCACTGCGCGATGGTCGCGGGCGGCGGCAAGACCGTCGGCTGGGACAAGGAAAGACTGGCCTTCAAGCGCGCGCCGACCGAGAGCTTCGAGCGCGGGATGCTCGGCATCGCGGTCGCGAGCTATCGCATGGCGTCGATTGCCGCACTGGGCATGGCCGCCGCCGACCCGCTGAACGACGATGGCGAGCGCGGGACGATCGTCCTGACCTCGTCGGCCGCTTCGCAGGACGGCCAGATCGGGCAGGTCACCTATGGATCGGGCAAGGGTGCGGTCAATGCGATGGTCTTGCCGATGGCGCGCGACCTGATGGACCTGGGCATTCGCGTGAACGCCATCCTGCCGGGCACTTTCGCGACGCCGCCGATGCTGGCCGTCAAGGACCGGGCGCCCGCCGTCTTCGCGGGGCTGGAGGCGGCGGTGCCCTTCCCGAAGCGGCTGGGCAATCCGGATGAGTTTGCCAGCCTGGCGATGGAGCTGGTCCGGAACACCTATTTCAACGGCCAGTGCGTCCGGCTGGACGGCGCAATCCGGATGCCGCCGCGATAGGCGAGCGGCGCCGGCACGGTGTTTTCTGGCTGATTTGCGCCAAAGGTCACAAAGTTCACACCTGAAACATGTTTGCGCCCCGATGCAGGTACGGGCTGCGGATCCGTGACGAGCCTGACACGCGCGGAAGGGCGCCGGAGGTCAACGGTGAAAAGAGCAGGGTCAGCAACGAGTCGCGGAACACATGGGGAAACATTGGCTGTAGGACAGGACTTTTTTGCAAAAGTGAGCTTGAGATCATGAGTCGGCTTCCGCCCGAGATTGCGACGTTGAGGACAGCAGCGCTTACCCAATGCCGAACATCGCTGCGCTAGCGCAGACCGGGCGCATCGAAGCCTATTTCATCTCCCGACGCAGTCTTACGGGCTTTGGTACAGCCTGAACAAGAATCTCAAATGTGCTGATCGATCAAAATCGGGTTGCCATCCGGATCGCTGATGGTGAAGCCAGCTGGTCCTTTGCTCCCGCCGATCTCCTTGCCGACGTCGATTCCTTCGGCTCGCAAATGCGCCTGGATGCTCCGAATGTCGGAGGCATTTTTGACTGGCTTGCCATTGTGATCCCAGCCTGGATTGAACGTCAGAATGTTCCTTTCGAACATGCCGTGAAACAGCCCGATATTCGCGCTGCCGTTTTTCATGATCACCCAGCCTTTGCTGGCGTCGCCGAGAACCTGAACAAATCCAAGCTTCCGATAGAATGCTCTAGATGCCTCGAGGTCTTTTACTGTCAGGCTGACCGAGAAATTACCCAAGTCGGTCGGAGCTTTCTGGGGCGCGGCCCCGATGAGCGCGACCGAGATGACCGCCAGCCCAGCTACAATGCCATGTGTCAGTTTCATTGTCAGCACTCCGGCAGTGGTGCGGGGAGACTTTCAGCAATGCAACAATCCGTTTTCCGTCCGGGCTTTTACACGTCTTTCTGCGGGGAAGGAAGCAGCTACGATGAGCGAATGGATGCTTTCGGATTTTTCAAGCAGCCTGCTTGCCAAGCGCTCGACAGCGGACATGCCCTCCATTTTGTCACCCCGGGCTTGGCTCCGGGGTCCCTCTTCTTCTTCTCTCGTTCATAGCGATCAGCCATCATGTAGACTCAGCCACGCTTTGCCATCCAATGAACCAGGAAAAAGCGGGACCCCGGGTCAAGCCCGGGGTGACGGGAAGGGAGCGCGAGAGCGATAGTCCGCTGGCCTTCTACGCTGGCTCAATCCCGCCGGACCGCAACCCCTAACTCCCCCTACGCCGAGCTATCCACCCACCCGTTCGATGATGATCGCCGGGGCCATGCCGCCCGCTGCGCACATGGTGATGAGCGCATAGCGGCCGCCGCTGCGTTCGAGTTCGTCGAGCGCCGTGCCGATCAGCACGGCACCGGTCGCGCCGATGGGATGGCCCAGTGCGATCGCGCCGCCGTTGATGTTGATCTTCGCCCGGTCGATGCCGAGATCGCGGATGAATTTCTCGGTCACGACGGCGAAGGCCTCGTTCACTTCGAACACGTCGATGTCGGCGACCGTCAGTCCGGCCTTGGCGAGCACT
>JANMJZ010000337.1:0-17734 GCA_031371635.1 Sphingomonadales bacterium
CCCGTGCGTACCGCTTTCGCCGCGATGCGCGCCGCCGATGTCGCGCTTTCGGAAGCGCAGGATGCGCTCGCCAATGCCGAGGCCGATCGCGATTGGCTGACCCACGCGGTTGCCGAGCTCGACGCGCTGGATCCCGGCACCGGCGAAGAGGAAGCGCTCAGCATCTCGCGCACCGCGATGCAGAAAGGTGCCAGGATCGCCGACGATCTCGAAGCGATCGACACGCTCGTTGCCGCCGCCGACGGGGGCCTGTCGAAGCTGCGCCAAGCCGCGCGCGCGCTCGACCGCATTGCTGGCGACCACCCGCAACTTGCCGAGGCACTGGGCGCAGTCGACCGTGCAATCATCGAAGGATCGTTCGCTGAGGACTACCTGCGTGCCGCCGCCGAAGCGCTGTCGTTCGATCCTGCCCGACTAGAGTCGGAGGAGACGCGCCTGTTCGACCTGCGTGCCATGGCGCGCAAGCACCGTGTCCAGCCCGACGATCTCGCTACCCTTGCCGCCGAACTCCGGGGGAGGCTCGCGGCAATCGAGGCGGGTGGGGCCGGGCTCGCGGGGCTGGAACGCGAAGCCCGCACCGCGCGCGCAACCTATCGCGCCGCGGCAGAGACATTGACCGAGGCGCGGCGCGCCGCTGCTGCACGGCTTGATGCCGCGGTTGCCGGCGAACTCGTACCGCTCAAGCTCGACGCTGCGCGGTTTCGCACCGTGGTAGCGGCCGGCAGTGAAACCGCCGACGGCGCCGACCGCGTCGAGTTCGAGATCTCGACCAATCCCGGCGCACCTTTCGGCCCCCTGCTCAAGATCGCGTCGGGGGGCGAATTGTCGCGCTTTATCCTCGCGCTCAAGGTTGCGCTGGCCGAAGAAAGCGCGGCCGCCACGATGAGCTTCGACGAGATCGACCGCGGTGTCGGCGGCGCTGTGGCGAGCGCCATCGGCGATCGCCTGTCCCGGCTGGCCGCCAAGACCCAGCTGCTCGTCGTTACCCACTCTCCGCAGGTCGCGGCGCGTGGGCGGCATCATCTTCTGATCGCGAAGAATTCAGACGGGCTCGTCACCCGCACGAACTTGCGCACCCTCGACGCCGACGAACGCCGCGAGGAAATCGCGCGGATGTTGTCCGGTGCCGAGGTGACTGACGAAGCCAGGGCCCAGGCTGCCCGTCTGGTTGCCGCCTGAACGACAGGCAGTTAGCGTGCCGCAGGTCGCGCTCAAAAAATCGATTCGCTTGCGTTTTAACCAGGGGAAATTTCAATGCGCATTTCGATCTATGCCGCCGTCGGCGGCCTGTTGCTTGCCGCCTGCACGCCTGCTGTCACAGGCCCGACCATCGACGGCACTTACAAGGCCGATGTCACGTCAGCCAAATTGTCCACAAAACCGGACGTATTCACAATTGCAGACGGCCAGTACGACTGCACGTCGTGCACGCCGCCCTTCAAGATCGCCGCCGATGGCCAGCCGCATCCGGTGGCGGGCCGCGATTATTGGGATGCGATGTCGATCAAGATCGTCGACGCCAATACGCTTGAAATGACGCGCTATCGCAAAGGCACGGTCGTCGGGACCAACAAAGCGGAATTGTCGGTCGACGGGGATATGCTGACCTATACCTCGACCACGTCCGACAATGCCGAGGGCAAGCCCGTGACGAACTCCATGAAATCGAAGCGCACGGGCCCCGCACCCGCCGGTACGCATGCGGCCAGCGGCAGCTGGGTTGGCGTCACGGACGGCGCCCAGCTGGCCGACGAGGCGATCACGGCCACCATCAGCATGAAAGGCGATACCGTATCGCAGCGCTTCCCGACCGGCGAGCATTACGAGGCGAAGCTGGGCGGGCCGCAGGTGCCGCTGGTCGGTGACAAGGCGGGCACGATGATCGCCGTGGTCGCCGAAGGTAAGGGCTTCAAGGAAACCGATTATATCGGCGGCAAGCCGGTGGGCGAATATTTCTACACGCCTGTCGACGACGGGACGGTCACGATGAAGGCCAATAACCTAAGGGCCGGCACGACCGAGGAATACACCCTCAAGAAGCAGTAAGCGTCCGGGCGGGGGGCGCGTTGCGCCGCCCGCCCGACACGTTCTAGAGCAGGCGGCATGACCGAAGCCGAAGCCGCCAACCGCCTGATGCGCCTTGCGCGTGAGATCGCGCGACACAACAAGCTTTACCACGACAATGACGCGCCCGAGATTCCGGACGCCGATTACGACGCGCTGGTGCGCGAAAATGCGGCGATCGAGGCCGAGTTTCCGCATCTCGTCCGGGCTGATTCTCCCTCGAAACTGGTCGGGGCGCCTACGAGTTCGCCGCTCACGAAGGTGCCGCACGCGCGGCCGATGCTCAGCCTCGATAATGCCTTTGCCGATGAGGAGGTTCGCGAGTTCGTCGCGCGCGTCCGGCGGTTCCTCAACCTGCCCGACGATGCGCCGGTTGAGCTCACCGCCGAGCCTAAGATCGACGGGTTGAGCTGTTCGCTGCGTTATGAAGACGGTGTCCTTGTGCAGGCGGCAACGCGCGGCGATGGGTCGGTGGGCGAGGATGTCACGCCCAATGTGCGGACGATTTCGGATATTCCCCAGCAGCTCGCTGGCGCGGGTACGGCCCCCGCCGTTTTCGAAATTCGCGGCGAAGTGTACATGGCGAAGGACGATTTTGCCGCGCTCAATGCCCGCCTGCGCACCGAAGCCGAAGCGACGGGCAAGGAAGCACGCCAGTTCGCGAACCCGCGCAATGCCGCTGCCGGCTCGCTGCGCCAGAAGGATGCCGGCATCACCGCCAGCCGTCCCCTGCGCTTCCTGGCGCATGGCTGGGGCGAAGCGTCGGCAGTGCCCGGTGATACGCAGGCCGCAGTGATGCGCCAGATCGCAGCCTGGGGCCTGCCGGTCAGCGCGCTCTTCGATCTGGCACCCGATGTCGCCGTCGCGCTCGCGCACTACCGGGCAATCGAGCGGCAGCGCGCCGATCTGCCGTTCGATATCGACGGCGTGGTCTACAAGGTCGACCGGCTCGACTGGCAGGCGCGGCTGGGGTTCGTCGCCAAGGCGCCCCGTTGGGCGATCGCGCACAAGTTCCCGGCCGAACGCGCGGAGACAACGCTGGAGGCGATCGACATCCAGGTCGGCCGCACCGGCAAGCTGACGCCGGTCGGACGCCTTATGCCGGTGACCGTCGGCGGTGTCGTCGTATCGAACGTGACGCTGCACAACCGCAACGAGATCGCCCGGCTCGACGTGCGCCCCGGCGACCGGGTCATCGTGCAGCGCGCGGGCGATGTCATCCCGCAGGTCGTCGACGTCATCGTGCGCTCGGCGGAGCGGCCGGCGTTCGACTTTCCCGACCATTGCCCCGAATGCGGATCCGAAGCCGTGTCCGAGGAAGGCGAAGTCGATGTCCGCTGCACCGGCGGCCTGTTCTGTCCGGCGCAGCGCATCGAACGGCTGAAGCATTTCGTGTCGCGCGGCGCGCTCGACATCGATGGCCTGGGCGACAAGACCATCGTCGAGTTCTTCGGGCTCGGATGGCTGCACAGTCCTGCCGACATCTTTCGGCTCAAGGCGCATCGTCACGCCTTGCTGGGGCGCGAAGGCTGGAAGGAAAAGTCGGTCGACAATTTGCTCGCCAGCATAGAGGCGCGGCGAGCACCCGACCCGGCGCGCTTCTTGTTTGGCCTCGGCATCCGCCACGTCGGCGGCGTGACGGCGCGCGACCTCGTCAAGGCGTTCGGGACCGTCGAACGCGTCGCCGAAGTCGCGCAGCACGAAGACGCAGTGGCGGAACTGTCTTCGGTCGAGGGCGTCGGCCCCGTCGTCGCGAAAGCGCTGGTCGATTTCTTCCACGAGGAACACAACCGTGACGCCTGGGCCGACCTGCTCGGTCAGGTGAAGCCGCCCGCTTACGTCTCGAACATCAAGGCGTCGTCGGTCACCGGCAAGACCATTGTCTTCACGGGCAGCCTCGAGACGATGAGCCGCGACGAGGCGAAGGCACAGGCCGAGGTGCTGGGCGCCCGGACCGCCGGGTCGGTGAGTGCCAAGACCGATCTTGTCGTGGCCGGTCCCGGCGCAGGATCGAAGCTGAAAAAGGCCGCCGAACTGGGCATCGAGGTAATCGACGAAGCTGGATGGGCAGCGATTGTGACGGGCACGCACGCCTGATAGCGTGCCGCAATTGCCTGGCAAAACCATGGCTCGCTTAAGGGGAGAAATCATGTCGCTTCGTTTGACGACCGCGCTCGCGCTGGTCCTGTCGATGCCGTTCGTCGCGCAGGCGCAGGCGCAGGCGCAAACCGCAACGCCGCCCGTCGCAGCCAAAAAGCCGTTCCTCGTCACAGGCCCCGACGGCGTGGCGCCACGCAACGACGATTATTATTGGCTTCGCGACGACACGCGTAAGAGCCCGGAAATGCTCGCTAATCTCACCGCCGAAAATGCCTATGCCGACGCGGTCCTCGCGCCGACCAAGCCGTTGCAGGAGGCGCTCTATTCGGAAATCGTCGGACGCATCAAACAGGACGACGCGAGCGTCCCGTATCTGAAGCACGGCTATTGGTATTATACGCGTTTCGAAACCGGCAAGGACTATCCGATCAGCGCCCGCCGCAAGGGCAGCATGGCCGCACCCGAAGAAATCATGTTCGACCAGAACGCGATGGCAGCGGGGAAGGGTTTCTTCGCCATCGACGCGGTCGAGGTGAGCCCTGATAACAAGCTGGTCGCCTATGGCGAGGATACGGTCGGTCGCCGGCAATGGGTGGTAAAATTCAAGGACCTGAGCAGCGGCGCACCGCTTGCCGACGAAATACCCAACGTCGACAGCGGGTCCGCAATCTGGGCGGATGACGGCAAAAGCGTGTTCTACATCGACAAGGATCCGACGACCTTGCTCGGCAACACGGTCAAGCGCCACGTGCTGGGCACGCCGGTCAGCGCCGATACGGTGATCTACAAGGAAGCCGACAGCACTTTTTACATGGGTATCGGCCGGACCAAGTCGGACATGTACATCTGCTTCTACATGCAGAGCACGGTCAGCAACGAACAGCGCTGCACCTCGGCCGCCAGCCCCGGCCAGTTCGCGATCATCGCGCCGCGCCAGCGGGACTTCCGCTACACCGCCGACCATCTGGGCGGAAAATGGGTGATCCGCACGGATTGGGATGCGCCCAATTACCGGCTGATGACGCTCGCTGACGGCACGCCCTGGGGCGACCGGACAAAATGGCGCGACCTTGTCGCGCACGACCCTAAGGTGTTCATCGACAGCTTTGAACTGTTCGACGGCTTTACCGCAATCAACGAGCGCTCAGGCGGCCTTAAGCGGCTGCGCACGCTTTCGACCGCGGGCAAGAGCAGCTTTATCGCAAGCGACGAGCCTGCCTATGCTATGTCGATCGGCGTCAACGCCGAGCCGGCGACCGACTGGCTGCGCTACACCTACGCCTCGCTCACGACCCCGACGCGGACCTACGAGGTCAATGCCAAGACGAGCGAGCGCAAGCTGCTGAAGGAGAACCCGGCGCCCGGCTATAAAGCGACAGATTACGTCACTGAACGCGTGTGGGTCCCGGCGCGTGATGGGAAGGTTCGTGTGCCGGTCAGCCTCGTCTACAAAAAGGGCTTCAAGCGCGACGGCACGGCGGCGATGCTGCAATATTCCTATGGCAGTTATGGGATTTCCAGCGATCCCGCCTGGTCGCCGACCGTCGTCAGTCTGCTCGACCGCGGCATGGTCTATGCGCTCGCCCATATCCGCGGCGGGCAGGACATGGGGCGGGGCTGGTATGACGATGGCAAGATGTTCGCCAAGAAGAACACCTTCACCGATTTCATCGACGTGACCGAATATTTGGTGGCGCAGAAATACGCGGCGAAGGACCGGGTCGCGGCACTCGGTGGCAGCGCCGGCGGGCTGCTGATGGGGGCCGTGACCAACATGGCGCCCCAGGATTACAAGGTCGTGATTGCACAGGTGCCCTTCGTGGACGTCGTGACCACGATGCTCGACGAAACCATCCCGCTGACCACCGGCGAATGGGACGAGTGGGGCAATCCTAAGACCAGGGCATCGTACGATTACATGCTCAGCTACAGCCCGTACGACAATGTCGCGGCCAAGGCTTATCCGGCGCTATTCGTAGGCAGCGGCCTGTGGGACAGCCAGGTGCAGTATTACGAACCTGCCAAATGGGTTGCCAAGCTCCGTGCGACAAAGACCGACACGAACCCGTTGATTTTCCGGGTGAACATGGAGGCCGGTCACGGTGGCAAATCGGGCCGCTTCCGCCGCTACCGCGATACGGCCGAATATTACGCGTTCATGCTGGGCCAGCTTGGTGTGAAATAATTATCTGCCTGCGTGTCTGAATGCCTAGGTGTCGCCGCTCATCAGGGTGAGCCGAGATGCTCGACCTTTTGGGAGATGACATGATGCAATATCTGCTGCTTTTCAACGAAACGGCCGACGAGATGGCGCGGGGCAACGATGCAGCCCAGTCGCCGGAATACTGGGGTGCCTGGAACGCCTATATGGGCGCGATGGGCGCGGCGGGCGTGATCACCAGCGGCAATGCGCTGCAGCTTCCCCATACCGCGACCACGGTGCGGGTCGCGGGCGGCACGCGCCACGTCCAGGATGGTCCCTATGCCGATACGAAGGAGATGCTCGGCGGTTATGTCGTGATCGAGGTGCCGGATCTCGATGCGGCGCTCGAGTGGGCAGCGCGGGCACCGTGCGCCAGCGCGGGGTCGGTCGAGGTTCGTCCTGTCATGGTCGATCCCGGCGCGCGATGAGCGGGGCTGCGCGCCGTGCAGCGGAAGCGGCGGCGCGTACGTCCTACGGGCGACTTGTGGCAATGCTGGCCAGTCGAAGCGGCGACATTGCTGCTGCGGAAGACGCGCTGTCCGATGCATTGGCGAGCGCGCTGATCGCATGGGCCGAAGGTGGCGTACCCGATAATCCTGACGCGTGGTTGCTGACCGCCGCTCGGCGCAATCTGGGTCATGTGCGAAACCGGGCCGGAACTGCAGCATCGAACGCGCCGACGATGATGTTGCTGCATGAAGAGCGTTCGGGTGCAAAGCCTACGCCGTTGGGAGACGACCGGCTGAAACTGATGTTCGTCTGCGCCCACCCGGCCATCGCGGCCGACGTGCAGGCGCCACTGATGCTCCAGACAGTCGTGGGACTCGATGCGGCGCGGATCGCCGCGAGCTTTCTGGTATCGCCCGCGGCGATGGGACAAAAGCTTGTCCGCGCAAAGATCAAGATCAGGGATGCCGGCATTGCGTTCGCCGTGCCCGAGCCCGATGTTCTGGCGGCGCGGACAGGTGCGGTCCTGTCGGCAATCTATGCGGCCTATGGCACCGGCTGGGAGGATGTCTTGGGCGCAGATGCGAAGCGAAAAGGGCTAGCCGAAGAAGCAATCTGGCTCGGTCGGCTGGTTGCCGATTTGCTGCCCGAAGACCCCGAGGCGACGGGGTTGCTGTCGCTGATGCTCCACTGCGAGGCGCGGCGACCGGCGCGTCGCACCGCTGATGGCGCTTTCGTTCCGCTCGCCGATCAGGACCCGCAGCTGTGGTCGAGAAAGATGCTGTCGGAAGCTGAAGCGCTGCTGCGCGCCGCCGCCCGGTGCGCAACCCCGGGGCGGTTCCAGACCGAGGCGGCGATCCAGTCGCTGCACGCTCATGCATTGATGACCGGCGAGGACCTGCGGCTGCCGCTCACCCGCCTGTACGACCTGCTGGTGACGCTCGCACCTTCGACGGGGGCTGCGGTCGCGCGTGCCGTGGCCCATGCCGAGGCGGGGCAGGCCGGCAATGCGCTTGCGCAGCTGGACGCAATCGACCGGTGCGCCAGCTACCAGCCCTGGTGGGCAGCACGCGCACGGGTGTTGTGGTTGCTGGGGGACAAAGTTGCAGCCAGCGACGCTGCAGCGACGGCGGCGGGGCTGAGCGACGATCCGGCGGTACGTACGTTTCTGCTCAGCGGCGGGCCGTTTCGGGAACCGGCACCCAGCGCATGACATCGGCCTGGAAGGGGGTCCACCTGCCCATGCGTACTCCAGCATGGCGCAGTGCCTCGCCGGTCCAGACATTGCAGGTTCGCAGCGCACTATAGCGGCCGGTCGCCGTGTAGAACACGTCGCGGGGCGTGTAGCCGGCAGTGACATTGTGCCCGTCGGCAAAGCTCGCACCGATAAAGGCCGCAAGGCGCTGGTATTCGTCCGGGCGCAGCCTGAGCGGACGCCAGTTCTCGTCCGGCGTGAAAGGGTCGAGATGATCGACGTGCATCACCGTGGTGCCGCTGCCGGTCAACGCCGTGATGATGGAGGACAGCCGCGCCTCGCGCCAGGTCGGGGTGTCGATATAAAAACCGCGGTCGCCCCAGCCGAACGCCAGCCACTGCCCGGCACGACGCGGATCGGGCAGGTCGCTCGCGCGGACGCGGTCGCGCCAGTCGATCCCCTCCGCCGCGACAGGCATGACGATGCCCGTGTGGACGCCGTTGGTCTGGATGAAGATCGTGGTGCCGGTCACGGGCTCGCGCCAGTCGGGATTGGCAGCGACATGGCCGAGAATGGCGGCAGCGGCGAGGTAGATCCCCAGCGGAATCAGAACGAACGCCGCCACGATCCGGAACATATTTTGCGGCTTCATCCTCAACCGTGTAGGCTATCGCGATGGATGCTGCCACGCTCGAACGTCCTCCCGAAGCCGCGCCCGACTGGACCGTGCCCCAGAACTGGGACCGCTTCACCGGCGCAGAACATTCTGTCTGGGACACGCTTTTCGCGCGCCAGACAGCGATGTTGCCCGGCCGCGCGTCCGATGCCTTTCTGCGCGGGCTCGACGTCTTGCGCCTGTCCAAGCCCGGTATTCCCGATTTCGCAGAACTCTCGGAACGGCTGGTGGCCGCAACCGGCTGGCGCGTCGTCGCCGCGCACGGGCTCGTTCCCGCCGAAGACAACTTCGACCTTCTCGCCAAGCCCTCCTAGCTGCGGGTGTCTTTGATCCGGCGCGCGGACCAGCTCGATTATCTCGAGGAACCCGATGTGTTCCACGACGTGTTCGGCCATGTGCCAATGCTCGCCGACCCGGTGTTCGCCGACTA
The DNA here is from genome assembly GCA_031371635.1 of Sphingomonadales bacterium. Taxonomy (GTDB): domain Bacteria; phylum Pseudomonadota; class Alphaproteobacteria; order Sphingomonadales; family Sphingomonadaceae; genus Sphingomonas_O. Next base: position 9,116 of record JANMJZ010000337.1, read on the forward strand.
CATGGCGGCCTATGGGCGCGGTGGTCAGCGCGCAGGATCGCTTGGGGCCCTGAAGCGCCTGGCGCGGCTGTATTGGTATACCGTCGAATTCGGGCTGGTCGAGGAAGCGGGCGCCTTGCGCATCTATGGCGCGGGCATCGTGTCGAGCCGGGGCGAGAGTGTGTTCGCGCTCGACGATCCCTCGCCGAACCGCATCGGGTTCGACCTGAACCGGGTCATGCAGACCGAATACCGTATCGATGACTATCAGCAGAGTTATTTCGTGATCCCGAGCTTTACTGAGTTGCTGCGCGTGACGGTCGAAACCGACTTCGCGCCGCTGTATGCGGCGCTCGACGGGCTGCCCGACCATGGCGTTGCCGATATTGCGCCGGGCGACCGGGTGCTGACGCGGGGCACGCAGGCCTATGCGCTGTCGGGGGGCTTGAAAGCCTAATTCGCCGCCACACATTGTTGCCAATGAGCAACACCAAAAATGGCCTGCCCAGCTGGCACGGCACCACCATCGTTTCTGCCCGCAAGAACGGCAAGGTCGTGATCGCGGGCGACGGCCAGGTCTCGATGGGCCAGACCGTCATGAAGCCCAACGCGCGCAAAGTTCGCCCGATCGGCGACGGCAGCGTGATCGCGGGGTTTGCTGGCGCGACTGCCGACGCCTTTACGCTGCTGGAGCGGCTGGAGCGCAAGCTGGAATCGCACAATGGCCAGTTGATGCGCGCGGCTGTCGAACTCGCCAAGGACTGGAGGACCGACAAGTTTCTCCGCAATCTGGAAGCACTGATGATCGTCGCCGACAAGGACGTAACGCTGGTGCTGACCGGCAATGGCGATGTCTTGGAGCCCGAGGGCGGCATTGCGGCGATCGGCTCGGGCGGCAAGTTCGCGCTCGCCGCTGCGCGGGCGCTCGACGAATATGAACCCGATTGCGAAACGCTGTGTCGCCGCGCGATGAAAATTGCGGGGGAGATATGCGTCTACACGAATGACCGGCTGACCGTGGAGATGCTCGAAAGCGCGGTTTGAATGCCGCGCTACGGACCGTGTCAACTTCGCCAATATTGAGAGACTTAAATGAACGACGCCCTGACCCCCAAAGCCATTTGCCGTGCGCTCGACGAACACATCGTGGGTCAGGCTGACGCCAAACGCGCGGTTGCGGTCGCGATGCGCAACCGCTGGCGCCGGCAGCAGTTGCCGCTCGACCTGCGCGATGAGGTGAGCCCCAAGAACATCCTGATGATCGGGCCGACGGGCTGCGGCAAGACCGAGATCTCGCGGCGGCTGGCCAAGCTCGCCGATGCGCCCTTCGTGAAGGTGGAGGCGACCAAGTTCACCGAGGTCGGCTATGTCGGCCGAGACGTTGAACAGATCGCGCGCGACCTGGTCGAGGAAGCGATCCGGCTCGAAAAGGAGCGTCGTCGTGCGTCGGTGCAGGACAAGGTCGAGGAGGCGGCGATGACGCGCCTGCTCGATGCGCTGACCGGCAAGGGCGCGAGCGAGGCGACACGTGCAGCTTTCAGGCAGCGCTTCGACGACGGCTCGCTCAACGAGACCGAAATCGAGATCGAGGTCGATGCAACGCCGCAGATGCCCTTCGATATTCCCGGTGGCGGCAATGTCGGGATGATCAACCTCAGCGAGATGATGTCGAAAGCCATGGGCGGCGGCCAGCTCAAGCGGCGCAAGATGGCCGTGCCTGCGGCCTGGACGAAGCTGACCGAGGAAGAAGCCGACAAGCGCCTCGATCAGGACGATGTCGCGCGTGTGGCGCTCGCCGATGCCGAGGCGAACGGAATCGTTTTCCTCGACGAGATCGACAAGATCGCGGTGTCCGACGTGCGGGGCGGCAGCGTGAGCCGTGAAGGTGTGCAGCGCGACCTGTTGCCGCTGATCGAAGGGACGACGGTCGCGACTAAATATGGCCCGATGAAAACCGACCATATCCTGTTCATCGCGAGCGGCGCCTTCCATGTCGCCAAGCCCAGCGACCTGTTGCCCGAGCTTCAGGGACGCCTGCCGATCCGCGTCGAGCTGAAGGCGCTCACCGAGGCGGATTTTGTGCGCATTCTCAACGACACGCGGGCCTCATTGACGACGCAGTATTCGGCCTTGCTCAAAACCGAGGGCGTCGAAATCACGTTCAGCGATGACGGTATTGCAGCCATCGCCCGGACGGCCGCCGAGGTGAACGCGAGCCTCGAGAATATCGGTGCGCGAAGGCTGTCGACCGTCATGGAAAAACTGCTCGAGGATATCAGCTTCGATGCCGAGGACCGGCAGGGTACGACACTGACGGTGGACGCGGCCTATGTCGACCAGCAGCTCGCTAGCGTGGCGCGCAATACCGACTTGTCGAAATACGTCCTCTAGGGCTTCGTCTCCGGCAGCACGACCATCGCAAAGCTCTTGTCGGGTGCCAGCCAGCGTTTCGCAGAGGCCTGCAATTCCTCGGGCGTGATGCGGGCATAGTCGGTCGAGAGCGTGCTTAGTGATTGCAGGCGGCGTGGCTCGGTCGAGGCACCCTGGAGCTGCTGCAGCCAGAAGCTGTTGCCGCTGGAGGCACGGGCGATTGACTGGCGCATCGGGCCCACTGTGCGGAGCAGTTCGTCAGCCGTGACCGGCTTAGTGGCGAGGTCTGCCGCGATTTGCCTGGAAAGAGCGTAAAAACGGTCGACACCCGCAGGCTTGAGCTGGGAGGTGACGACGAAGCTGCCGCCGCCGGGCATGAAGGCGGGCCAGTTGCTGCCCACGTTCGGGCTATAGCTCGCGCCTTCTCCTTCGCGCAGCGTGTCGAACAATCGATCGTTGAAGATGGCGGATAGGATGTCGAGCTTGCGGCTCTCGTAAATCTCGGCCTGGCCACCGGCCGTCGGCCAAGCCAGCACGGCGATCGCCTGATCGGCGGGTCCGGTGTGCGTCAGCACGACCGGCGTCGCAGAGGGCGAAACACCCTTCGACGTGGCGCTTGCCGGCGTGACGGTCGCGGGCTGGCGGGGTGGCAGGGCGCCGAAAGTTGCAGCGACGGCGGCGATCGCCTTCTCGGCATCGACGTCACCGAACACCGACACTTCGACAGGGCCGGTCTTCAACAGTGGTTCCCACAGGGCGCGGAACGATGCAGGCGTCATCGCCTGTACCTGCGCAAGCGTCGGGAAAGCCCAGCGCGGATCGCCGCCGTGCAGGCGCCCGGTCAGCTCCCGATTGAGCACATTGGCGGGCGAGGCGCTGGCCGAGGCGAAGCCGATCGCCATGGCTGCCTTCGCCCGGAGCACCGGCGCCGGGTCCCAGCCGGGATAGGCGAGCTTTGCGGCCATCAGGCGAAGCTGGTCGTCGAGATCGGCGGCGCGGGTGGTGCCCGTCAAGGCGAAGGCATCGTCGCTGATTCCGAAGCCCAGGTTGATCCGCCTTCCGCTCGTCAGACGATCGAGCTCGTCCTGCTTCAGATCGCCGATGCCGCTGGCAACCAGCGCGCTGCTCGCCGCCCACGCGTCGGTCGGTCTGTCTGTCGGCAGCGCCTGCATCCCCTTGCCAAATCGTGCGGTCACATAGACGCGGCCGGCTTCTGCGGGATTTGCAAAAATCTGTACACGTACGCCGTTCGACAGTTGAACGAATTGCAGGCCGAGTTCGGTGATCGGCGTTTTGGTGACGACGGTTGCCGGTGTGCCGAGTTTCGGCACCCGATCGAAGCTCACCGGCGCCCGTGACGCCGAGGACAGGGGCTTGGGTGCTGCTGTAAGTGCCGCAAGCAACTGGGCCGAAGCCTCAGGAGACGCCTTGGGCAGGGTCAGCACGGCGCGCATGGGCGTACCCGTGAACATACGCTTCGTCGCTGCAAGCATCGACGCGGGCGTCAGCCGGTCCTTCATGTTCGAAAAGACGTCGCGCGCGACTTCGGGACTCGCAACAGTCTCGCGTATATTGACAGCCTCGACCAGGTCGTCGGCAAGGCCACCTCCGCCCTGGGTGCGGGCCTGTTCCACCTGCTGCTGCAGCGCGGCCGCGAACTCGTTTGCCTCACGGTCAATGTCGGCCTGCAGCGGTGGGTTGACGAGGGCGTCCGCAATGACCGCGCGGACGTCGCGGATCGCGGCCTGCCAGTCGTCGCCCAGCGGCACGATCTGGATGAAGGTGCCGTCTGCAGAGCGTGCGACATCCTGCTGATCCACGCCGGCGGACAGAAAGCTGCCACCCGCGCGCGCCCGTTCTTCGAGGCGACGGCTGATCAGGCGAAGCGCAAGGCTTTCGGTCAGCTTGCCGCGATTATACTCGATCGTGTCGTTCTTCGGATACCACGGTCGCAGCACGGCCAGGCTGGCGATCGTCGGCAGGCCGGCTTCGACGACCACATTTGTACGCGGGGCAGCCGGACCGGGTTTGCCGAAATCTGGGTCGGGTGGCGTGGGCCCCTTACCCTTCCAGTCGCTGAAATACTTGCGGATCAGCGTCTCGAATGTCGCGGTCTCGGCGTCGCCGACAATCACAAGCGTCGCGCGCTCCGGGCGGTACCAGCGGTCGTGAAACGCACGCAACGTGGCCGTAGTCGCGGCGCCGAGTGACGCCGTATCGCCGATAGGCGAGTGATCCCCGAGCGCCTGTCCGGCGAAGAACGTCGCACGTGAGGCGTCCCCGGCGCGCTGCTCGGCGCCTGACCCTTCGCGCAACTCCGCCAGAACGGTGCGACGCTCCGCATCGACTTCGGCCTGGGTGATCTCGGGCGCGGCCATCATGCCGGACAGCACCTTGACACTCTCCTCCAGCCCCTCCGGCGTCGCGGCGGGCAGGTCAAGCTTGTAGATCGTCTGCGTCGGCGTGGTCGAGGCGTTGGTGTCCGACCCGAAGGTGGCGCCCAGCCGCTGCCATAGCCGCTTTGCTTCGCCGTCGGGCACATACTTCGACCCGCGAAAACTCAGATGCTCATTGAAATGGGCATAGCCTGCCTCGCCCTTGCGTTCGTGCAGCGACCCGGCATCGATCGCCATGCGGATCGAAACCTGCCCCGGTGGCACGCCGTTTTTGCGAACCGCATAACGCAGGCCGTTGGGCAGCTCGCCGAAAACCCAAGCGGTGTCTGGCGGAATGTCGCTGCCACGATAAAGCCATGGACCGGTCTGCGTCTTGGCCGCAGGTGCCTTTGCCGGCATCGGTCGCGCCGTGGCGGGCGTAACGAGCGAAAAGGCAAGAAGAAGGGCAAGTGGACGCGCAAAGCGCTGGGCGATCGATATCATCGCCTACGCCTATCGGGGCTTGAAGCTGTGCGCCAGATGAATGGCGGCTCAGCCCGCCAGAATGATTTCCGCGATCGTCTCGATCGTGCCTTCGACGAGCAACTGGTCGCCGCCCACCATGCCGACCTTGGTCTGGCCATTTTCGTCAGCGCGCAAATAGGCGATATTGGCGACGACCACCATGTAATCGCCGCCGCGCGACCTGAGTTTGACGAACTTCATCTGGAGTCTCCCGGTTTCGCGAGGCGATAGCCGGGAGACGATAGTTTTGCGTTAATGCGCCGCCTTCACGGCAGGTGTGCGGTCGTTACCGTCCGCCACCCGAGCGCTTTACGGCGCCACGATGCGTGCCGACGCCGGGCGCGCGCTTGGGCGCGAAACGGCGCTTCTCGCCCGTGGGGGCTGCAGGTCCGTTGCGACCGCCACGACCGGCATCGCGGCTGCCGTGCGGTGCTTCGCGCACGAAGGCAGGCTTGGGAAGCGCGGCTGCCTTGGTCGCGAAATCGGCGGGAAGCGGGGCAGACTGAAGCTTGACGCCGGTCAGCTTCTCAATGTCGCGCAGCCAGCCCTTTTCCTCGCCAGCGACGAAGCTCACGGCGATGCCGGTCGCGCCAGCGCGCGCGGTGCGGCCGATACGGTGAACGTACTGCTCGGGAACGTTTGGCAGGTCGAAGTTGAACACATGGCTGACGCCCGACACGTCAATGCCGCGCGCGGCGATATCGGTCGCGACGAGGATCTTGATGTCCCCCTTCTTGAACGCGTCGAGCGCATCCATGCGGGCGTTCTGGCTCTTGTTGCCGTGGATCGCGGCCGAGCGGATGCCCGCGGCGGCAAGGTGCTTCACGATGCGGTCGGCGCCATGCTTGGTCCGGCTGAACACCAGCGCGCGTTCGATCGGCTCGTTCTTGAGTACGATCGTGAGCAGCGCCTGCTTTTCCGCCTGATTGACGAAGGTTGCATACTGATCGACGCGCTCGGCGGTCGAGGACACCGGCGTGACCGACACCTGGACCGGATCGGTCAGGAAGCGGCTGCCGAGTTCGGCAATCGTCTTGGGCATGGTCGCCGAGAAGAAGAGCGACTGGCGCTGCTTGGGAAGCAGGCGATCAATCTGCTTCAAGGCATGGATGAAGCCGAGGTCGAGCATCTGGTCGGCCTCGTCGAGGACGAAGATCTCGACATGGCGCAGGTTCAATGCACGCTGTTCGATCAGGTCGATCAGGCGGCCGGGCGTGGCGACGAGGACGTCGAGACCCTGGCCGCACATCTTGATCTGGCGACCGATTGGCATGCCGCCGAAGACGACACCGACCGAAAGGCGCTGGCCCTTGCTGTAGTCTTCGAACGACTGGGCGATTTGCGCCGCCAGTTCGCGCGTCGGCGACAGGACAAGCATGCGACAGCCGCCGGGCGGGCGCGGTTTCGGGTTAGCGGTCAGGCGCATGATGCTGGGCAGCGCGAAGGCTGCCGTCTTGCCGGTGCCGGTCTGTGCGATGCCGCACAGGTCGCGGCCTTCGATCAGGGCGGGGATCGACTGGACTTGAATCGGCGTGGGTGTGTCGTAACCCTTGGCGGCGAGTGCCGAGAGAATCTGCGGGCTGAGGCCGAGATCGGTAAATTTGGTCATGGATATGCTTTCGAATGCTCGCGCACGTCATCTGGACGCGCCGAACGAGCGGGGTTGATGACAACCCGCGTGAAAAGGGAAGCCGATTGGCTGAGAGCGTCAGAGGGGTCTGGCCTGTCCGGAAATCCGGAAAATTCACGCTGGCCGACCGTGCGAAAACGGATATCGCTTCGCTGCGCTGCGGCACGCTATGGCATAAGGCGCGCCGAAATGCAATGGGGATACCGGGTACGGAACGAGCGAGGGTGTCGGGGCAGGACGGTTCACTGCCTCATCGGCTGGCGGATTTCCGCCAAAGGTCACAAAGTTCACACCTGAAACATGTTTTTCCAACACGTCACGTCACGCTGGAAACCGAGCAGGATTCGCGTTCCCCGCTACAGGGCGCTCGCTATCGCAACCGACGATTTCAAAGCAGAGCTGGCGACTACATAGCGGAGCTGGCGACTCGTGCTAAGAGCAAAACACGAAAGAAGCTGTGTAGGACAGGGTTTTTAGATCCCGAGCGGTATATGTCTGCAGCGCCTTTTGAGCCGACCGGCAAGTTACGGCACAGAAAACCGCCCGACTGCTATCGCCCCAGATATTGCCGTTCCGGGGCCATGGCGGCGTTCCTAAAAGCCGACGGGCGGCCTTTCCGTCGGAAAGCGTCGCGATTGCACCGTTGAAAGCGTTAATTAGGTGGAAAGCTGAGTGGCTGTTTTCAAGCGGCGAGGCTACTAGAAGGCTTCCTCTGACACCTTCCTCAGGCGGCCATTCGCCGATCTTGAATCGATCCTCGGCCGAGAAATTCGAGTGCGGGGAGGTAAGGGAGATGCCCACGACGTCCGTCCAACTCATTGGAGTGGATCGTCAACTAACCGACGGAGCCGGAACCAGCCTGTCATGAGATTGTTTCGCTGCTGACGCCGGTTACGCGCGCCGTAGCCGAAAGCACTGATCATGAACTCAGTAGCAAGCCAAGACCGTTATACAGCGGTCGCGCGCCTATTTCATTGGCTTGTGGTCGCGCTCATCATCGGTCAGTTCGCCGTCGCGTGGACGATGCCCGAGATCGGTCGAGGCACGCGGCCCGAAGGATTGGTCGGCTGGCATCTGTCGATTGGCGCAGCGATACTCGGCCTCGCGCTTGCCCGTCTCGCTTGGCGTTTCTCACACAAGCCGCCGCCGCCGCCACGTGATCTCGCTCCTGCTCTCCAGACGCTCTCACGCGTCACCCACCTCCTGCTGTACGCGTTGCTCATCGTGCTTCCCCTGATGGGATGGGCGAACGCATCGGCGCGAGGATGGTCGATCAAGCTGTTCGGAATTATTCCGTTACCTCCGCTCGTGCCGACCGGATCGGCGCTCGGGCGACAGATGGGCGATATCCACGCGACGACGGCAATCGTCTTTCTGGCAGTTGTTGGATTGCACGTTGCTGGTGCTGCCTACCACGCGTTGGTATTGCGCGACCGCACGTTGCAGCGAATGTTGTAGCTGATGAACACGACCCGACAATCGTTGACGTTCGTCGCGTTGTTTCTGGGAATCAGCTCAATTGTACGGCCGGTTGCCGCGCAAGCTCCCGACGTTTCGGCGCGGATAGGCCCTAGTTTTCGACCGGAGAGCTTTTTCCTCGGACGCACCGAAGGGACAGGCTCGCTGAAAGTGATGTTCAAACGCTCTCGCACGGTTCGGGTGCATGGGCATGGGCAGCTCGCGTCGGACGGCGTGTTGCTTCTCGATCAGGATATTGATCAGACGGGCAAGCCGGTGAAG
>JANMJZ010000341.1:0-2147 GCA_031371635.1 Sphingomonadales bacterium
CCCGTGCGGGCCAGAGTACCACGGCAGCGACCATCCCTAGACCAGCTAGAATAGCGAGCGCCGCGCAGGCAGCCGTTTGCCCGATCAAAGCACCGACTTGCCCTGCGACGGGATAGGCGATCAGCCAGCATCCGTGGCTCAGCGCGAATTGCGCGGCGAACACCGCAGGTCGGTCTTCAGCATTGGCGGATCGGCGCAGCAACCGGCGTGCCCGGGCCAGCATTATAGGCAGCTAACGCGAGATGGACCGAACCGAGGCTGATCAGCATCCGCCGGAGATAGCGCGCATCGCCATTGATGTTGGCAGATCAGAAGCTAACCATTCCCACCTTTCGACGGTCCGCCAGAAATCAGCGACACCGTAGAGTCGTCAAATCCCACGTTGGACTGCGTAGATTCCGATCCTATCCGCAAGCGGGGCTGCCGAGCATGCTGTCAATCCGTCGAATTTGACCCGCACTTTCAATTGATTTTGGCCTTTAAGATCGCCCCGGAAGCACAAAAACACATCGGCTTGGTCGACGCTCAACCGCAGGGTGCGCCCTTCTGGACGCTTTCGGTTGACGCCCTTTGCAAGCAAATTCAGTCCAGCCCAACCGGGCTCAGCGCGTCCGAAGCCGCAACGCGACTGGCGGCGCTTGGCCAGAACATCGACGTCGAAGGCGCACCCACTGGTCTATTGAGGGCGGTTTTTCGCCGGTTGCTGGAACCCTTGTCGCTGATCCTTCTGGTTGCGGGCATTGTCTCGGTGGCAACCGGCGATGCGGTCGGCGGCACGATAATCATCCTCATTCTGACAATTTCGATCGGACTCGACACGATCCAGGAAGGCCATGCCGTTCGTGCGGCCGACATCCTGCGCAGATCGGTTGCGCTCAAAGCCGAAGTTCGGCGTGACGGCGCGTTTATCCAAATCCCGGTAGAATCGGTTGTCCGCGGCGACGTCGTTCGCATCCGCGCGGGCGATATCATTCCGGCCGATGCGCTGGTGCTCGAAAGCACTGCCTTCACCGCGAATGAGGCTGCGCTGACGGGCGAGGCTTATCCATCCGAAAAACATGCAGGCGCCGTAACTGGTCTAACAGCAGGTGAAGCCTCGAACGCCGTGTTTCGGGGGGCAGTTGCCCAAACCGGCGAGGCGATTGCGCTGGTCGCAGCGACGGGACGCGAAACCCTGTTTGGCGGCGCTGCGGCCATATTGGGGCAAGCCGAGGGGATGACACCATTCCAGCGCGACTTACGCGCCTACGGACTGTTGACTACAAAGCTGACGATCGCACTCGTCCTCGTCGTCCTTACCGCACACATGCTGTTCGGTCGGCCCGTGCTTCAATCACTCTTGTTTGCGGTGGCCTTAGCGGTCGGACTCACGCCCGAACTCTTGCCGATGATTACGACCGTCACCCTGTCGCGTGGCGCCGATCGGATGGCAAAGCGCAAGGTCATCGTGAAGCGCCTTTCGTCGATTCACGACCTCGGAGCGATGACGGTCTTGTGCACAGACAAGACCGGGACACTAACGTCAGCAGAAATCACGCTTGCACAAAGTCTCAATGCGTTAGGGGCACAAGACCCTCGCGCCGCGATGCTCGGATCAATCGCCGCCATGCTGGGCGGCGACCGAGGGGCGCTTGATGCCGCTTTGGTCGCAGCTACTCCGAAAGCGTCCGCGGGCTGGGCCATGAACGCGCACCGGGTCTTCGACTTCAATCGGCGGCTTGGCTCGGTGCTTGCCACGGGATCGGACGGCCCTGTGCTGATTGCCAAGGGCGCCCCCGAAGCCGTCCTCGCGTTGTGCACAAGCCGCTACCTCAATGGAAAGGCCGTTACCTTCAGCAAAGCCGCGCGCGCCAAGGCAAACGAGACCGTGAAGACATTGGCCAGTCAGGGACTGCGATGCGTCGCGGTCGCATCGCGACCTTGGGCGCGCGCCGACCATGATCTGACTGCCGAGGATGAGAGCGACCTCATTTACAAAGGACTGTGCGTTTTTGCCGATCCGCCCAAAGCGACGGCAGCGGCTGCCATTGCGCGATTAGCCGCAGGTGGTGTCAGGCTCAAAATACTTTCCGGCGACGATCCCGTCGTGGTCCAGCGACTGGCGCATCTGATCGGACTGAAGGCCAGCCACATCCTTTCGGGCAGCG